>SLAK01000214.1 GCA_007126855.1 Dehalococcoidia bacterium
CCTTGCAAAGGGAGAGGGCCGGGGTGAGGGTTCGTTACCCTGCCGCGATGTTCATCCCTCATCGTGGCGCCCCGCCATGTCGACGCTCCCTCGGCAAGGGAACGAGGGTGAGGGTTTGGCGTCCCGCTGTGCCGACTCTTCACCCGTTTTTCGCGACACGAAGCTCAAGTCTCCTCGGGCGGTGGCGGCGGGTCCGTCCCATCGAACGCCGCATCGACGTACTCCAGCTTTCGTTCCGCCAGCCCGATAGTCCGCTCCACATCCTGCGTTCCGTCCAAACCGTTCTCGACCACGGCGTGCACCAGCCGCCCCGTCCGGAAGCACACCACCGTCTCCACCGCAATCCCCAGCGTCCCTGTATCCCTCCGGTGGAAAAAGCCCGCCGATTCGTCAGCCACATGCGGCACATCGAAGGGGTCCAGCGGCCGGTCATCGCCGATCAGCAGCCCGCAGGCACGCAGGCTAATCGCGTTGGATGCCGCTTCCGCATCCTGGTAGATCGTCGCGTGCGACTCCACCTGGAACACCTTTCCGAGGTTCCGCATCGGGTCGTCCCACGAATACAACGCAAGGTGGCCCAGCACGCGTCCCTGCGCCTCGAACTGGCCCAGCCTCTGCTCCGGTTCGATGAACGGGTCCTGCCGCGCAAAAATCTCCGCCCAATCCTCGTTGTCGAACGCGTCCGAAACTGCCAGCACCATGCCCTCGAACGGCATATCCTCTTCGCCGAGCTGCATGATCGGCAGGTCAAACTCCTCGTCATCGATGTCCACCGGGTAGCTTCGCGAATCGCCGCCGCACGCACCAAGCACCAGCGCGGATGCAACTATCAGCGCGAAAACGCCGTGGCGAAAGCGGGCATCGTTCATGCGCGCATACTAGCCGATCCCGCAACGCCGGTGGACCGAGGCGCGCCCCGCCCAAGGGGCAGGTAGAATGACCGCGCACTACAATCCGGAGGGACACACCATGCCACTCACCGCAGACGATCGCCTGGACATCCAGGATCTCTACGGCCGCTACAATCACGCCATCGATTTCGGCGACGCCGAAGGCTGGGCTGCCTGCTTCACCGCCGATGGCGTGTTCAGCTCCGCCCAGGGCTCCTTTTCCGGCCCCGAGCAACTGGCTGCCTTCGCAAAGGGATATGCCGACAACATCAAGGGCCGCCACTGGGTGAGCAACCTGGTCATCGAAGCCGACGGCGACGGCGCCAAAGCCAAATGCTACCTGGTCCTCTACAGGCTTGGCGGCGAAGGAGGGCCGTCCATCCTCACCACCGGCGTGTACAACGATGTCCTGGTGCGCGACGGCGGCGCCTGGCGTTTCAAGTCCCGCACCGTCACCGCGGACGCCTGACCTTCCTTTGCGCCTGCCAATCCTCCAGGTCCTGGTCGTCATCGCCGTGGTTACCGCGATCGCGGCCTTCATTTTCCGGTCGCAGCGCGCCCGGGGCATGTACGACTTTGTCCTCAAGCTCGCCTACGCCTATATCATCGCCATCATCATCCTGGCCGTCTTCCGCGTCGGCCAGATGGTCCTCTAAGCCATGCGCGTCCTCGTAGCCCCGCAGGAATTCAAGGGCAGCCTTTCCGCCCTCCAGGCCGCCGAAAGCATCGCGAGCGGCGCCCGCCGGGCCGTGCCCTCCGCCGATATCGATCTCCTGCCGCTGTCTGACGGCGGCCCCGGCTTCCTCCAGGCGCTCCACGCCGCAATCGACGGGGCCTTCCACCAGGTCGAAGCCCGCGATGCGCTGCGCCGGCCCGTCACCGCCTCCATCTTGCAGGCCGGCAACACCGTCTTCGTCGAGGCGGCCGAGGCGAATGGCCTCTGGCGTCTCCATACTGATGAACTCGACCCGCTTAATGCCGGCACGGAAGGCGTCGGCGACCTCTTGCTGGCGGCGGCAAAGCTCGCCCCGGCACGCATCGTCATCGGCGTCGGTGGCAGTGCCACCAGCGACGGCGGCGCCGGCATGGCTCGCGCCCTTGGCGCCCGCTTCACCGGCATGGACGGCGCTGAGCTCCGGCCGGGCGCGGCGCCGCTCGCGGACCTGGTGCGCGTTGACTGGCAACGCCCTGCTCTGTTCGAAGGCATCGATATCATCGTCGCCACGGATGTGGAGAATCCGCTCCTCGGCCCCGAGGGCGCGGCCCACGTCTACGGCCCCCAAAAGGGCGCGAACCCCCAACAGGTCGACCAGCTCGAAGCCGCGCTCTTCCGGTATGCCACCACGCTCCGCCGCGCCTTCGCGGTCGATGTCGCCTTCATGCCCGGCGCGGGTGCTGCCGGCGGACTCGCGGCCGGGCTCATCGCCTTCCTGGGAGCCCGGGTCGAAAGCGGCTTCGATGTTGTCGCGGATGCCACGGATCTACGCGGTCGCGTCGAGCAAGCGGAGCTGGTGCTCACCGGCGAAGGCAGCTACGACGCGCAATCCGCCATGGGCAAGGTCACCGGCCGCGTCCAGCGCATGGCAGAGGAGGCCGGCCGCCGCTGCATCATCCTCGCCGGCCGCGCCGATGACGCCGGCGAAGACGTCCATACGCTGAGCTCGATCGAAACTGACACGGAACGCGCCATTGCCAACGCGTCCGGCCTGCTCGAACAGCTCGCTGAAGCCGTCCTCAGTCCTCGTTGAATTCCAGCGTCTGCGCCGCTTTGCGTGCCGCGTGCGCGTCCACGATTTCATTACCGAGCCGTGCGACCCACGCTCCCTCCGCCCGCGCTGCCTGGTAGGCGTCGCGATGCCGCTGAGCCCGCTTCCGCGCCCCGGGCGGCGGCGAGAATACAGCGTTCGCCGTCTCGGCATACCGTGGTTCCGCGATAATCGCACCGGCGAAGCCATGCTGCGCAAGGAAGCGCATCTCCAGGCCGCTCGACACCACGAGCGGCAGTCGGTCGAAGGCCCGCGCCGCCGCCACGACCGCCCCGCGCGCATACGCGAGCCGCGGCCCGTTTTCCTCCGGCCGCGCCCCGGTATCCTTTGCATAAGCGTCGCCATCGAACACGAGCCCCGCGCACCGCGGCGCCGCATCGACAATCTCTGCCGCCCGCAGCAGGCCCCGAGCCGTGTCGATCACCGGGAACACACGGACCGCCCCCGGTTCAATGTCTCGTTGCAGTTCGAGTTCGCGCAGCATCACCGCCGTGTCGCGCACATCCTGCGGGTCCACGCAGTGGGGTAGCAGCACAGCCGCCAGCGCCGGCGAAACGATGTGCTCCAGGTCCTCTCGTAGCAGATGTGTCCGCGGGTGGTTCACCCGCACCAGCGCAAGTTTCCTCGATTCGGCGATGCGGCCGATGGCCTGGTTCGCGGCTGTCCGTGCATCGTCCACTGCGACCGATGCGTCCCCTACGTTCAGCAGCACGCCATCGACCGCTGATGCCAGCACATCTTCGCCGGGTTGCCCACCTGCCGCGCACCAGACGATGCTCCGTAGCCGCACTACCGTGCCTCCCTGGTTACGCCGGCTCGCGCTCCCACGCTGCTCGGCCGCACCTATTCCTGCCCCCCGATGTAGCCGCCCACCACCAGCGGGCGCGGCTGCAAGGCCGCGAGATGCACGTCCTGCCGTAGCCCCATGATTCCCTGCAGGTGATCCAGTACGTGGCGGTACATCAACTCGGCCAGCCACTGGCAGCTCAACGGCCCCCAGCGCGTGTCCGTCCGAAGCCGCGTCCAGGTCACGTCGTCCATCTGCCGGAAGATCGTCAGCTCCTCGTCGCGGATCCGCGCGATGTCATCCAGGATCGCGCTCACCGGCTCCTCCCGGTCGTAACGGTGCTCGTGCCATTCGCGCCGGTTGTAGTCCAGCGGGTCGAGCATGTCCGGCACCGTCGCCCAGCGGAGAAGCGGCAGGTACACCTCTTTCTCCATGTCGCGCAGGTGGGCCAGGTGCTCGTGGATCGACCACTCGTCGTCTGCAGGCTTGTAATGCAGTTCGTCGCGGGTCGGGCCGCGCACAGCCCACGACAGGTCTTCGGTTGCCAGGCGGAGCCGCGTCACAAGCTCCGTGCGGTATGCCGACGTCTCGCTCATCTGGAGCCTCCATGCGAAGCGGGGATTCGCGCCCGGAAAGGCCTGCTCGAAGTATAGAGACGCAACCGCTCGCTGGATACCGCTTACGCCGATGATCTATTCCGGAGGTAAATCTTTGGAAAGCGAATCGTAACGCCGGGCGTGCACGTCGACATCCGGCGTCGTGCCCATCGCCGCGTCCACTTCCTTGCCATATTTGGCTTCCGCCTCTGTTACCTGGTCCTGGAAGGTCCGGTGCTGCGCGAACAGGCTTGGCGCGCGCTGCATCACGGTGCCCCGCTTCTTCGTCGCATCACAGCGGCACATCGGGGCCTTCACTTCCGAACGCAGCGAGCGCACGAACACTTCTTCGATCCGCTCGCATTTGGGACATCGATATTCGTAGACCGGCATGAGCGCCAGCGTAGCTGTTCTCAGCCCGCCCGTGAAGCCACCTCGTTTTTTGTGTTGGGCCCTGCCGCTGGCGCCCCTCGGAGTCACTTGTCTCCTGATTGCTTCACCGGTCTGCCGCTCGGCTTTGCGAAGCTCGTAGCCGGACTGCAGATTCAGCCAGAACTGCGGCGTTGTCCCCAGAATACCGCCCCAGCCGGAGGGCAGTGTCTGCCGTAATTACCTGCGACCCATGGACGATCTCGTTGACGCGCCGCGGCGGCACGCTGATGTCCTTTGCCAGCCGGTACTGGCTCAACCCGAGCGGCTTCAAGAACTCCTCAAGCAGAACGTACCCCGGGTGCACAAGCGGTGCATATGAGAAACGTGGGTGATCCGGCATCGCCAATCACCGTGAATCTCGGGGGGATCGATGTGACCAGAGTCACATTCAGCATCTGTCCCTTCGATTCATCGTTGCTCCGTAGGAGATAAAAGGGATGTCACAGCAGCAGTTCACACGCGCACCATCGAGCGATGGGCCGGGCGACAACCTCGTTGCGGCCCTCGAATCCTGCTTCCTGGCTTCCGGCCTGGATACCGATGCCGTTGCCGCCATCGCTGCCATGTGCAGCACCCACACCTTCCCGGCTCGCACCGAGATTTTCCGCGAAGGTGACGACTGTACTGGCCTCTGGGTGCTCACCCGTGGCCGCGTCCGCCTCCACCACATGTCCGCCGATGGCCGTCACCAGGTCGCCAGCTTCCGGGCCCCGGGCAGCCCGCTCGAACTCGGGCCCGCCCTCGACGGCGCCCACTATTCCGCCTCCGCTGTCGCCCTCGACGACGTCGCCCTGGCATTCTTGCCCCGCACGGCAATCACGAAGCTCGGCCAGCTCTACCCCGTTACCATCCGGAATGTCATCGAAGCTCTGTGCATCGAGCTTCGCCAGCGCGATATCGCAACCGCCGTCGCCGTCCTCAAAGACGCGCGCGGCCGTATCGGCTGCGCCCTCCTCCAGCTCATGCGCCAGTATGGCGTCCGCCATACGGACTGCATCCGCATCGAATTCCGCCTCACTCGCCAGGACATCGCCGACCGCTCCGGCGTCACCATCGAAACAAGCGTCCGTGTCCTGTCCGACCTGCAGCGCAAAGGCGTCCTTCGCACCAGGAA
>SLAK01000057.1 GCA_007126855.1 Dehalococcoidia bacterium
CTGCGGTTTCCGTGCAAACCAGAGACTCATGCTGTACCCCCTTCGTACACCGATCAGTATAGGGGACATGGGCCGGTGGCCGTGCCCCCTTTCGGATCAGTCGAGCGCGGCGGGCTCGTTGAACTGCTCCCAGATGAGGTCTGCCTCCCTGGCGAAAAGGTCGCGGAGGACGACGAGCATGTGCTCGGCGTCGTTGCGAATGGCCGGGAGCGCTTCGGTGTCGCCCCCGGTGACGCGGTCGACTTCCTGTGCCAGGTGGGCCGCTTCCTGGTCGACGCGGCTGAGCTGGTTGCGGAACTGGTGGAGCCGCGCCTGGAGCCAGGGGGCGTCGCGCTGGAGCTCGCCATAGAGCCCTTCGTCGCTTTCGACTTCGGCGCGGTAACGGCCCAGAGCGTCACGCGCTGCGCGAAGTTCGTCGGCCACCTTGACTGCCCAGCGGCGCTCACGGCCGGGCTGTGGCCTGCCGAGCGCTTTGATGAGATGTTCCTGGGCTTCGACCAGGGCGTTCCGGCTCTCTCCGGCCGCTTCGATAGCGCCGCGTTGTTCCGGTGTCAGAGTACGTTCTTCGGATGTCATCGCTTTTCACCTCTCCAGTGTGAACAGCACATTTGCAGTCTGATCGAAGCAGGAACGAGCGCTCCCGCGCAAGGGACTTCCGGCCACAAAGGCAGGCGCTGCTATACGGCGAGGGCCCGCGCAACAGTCTCCAGTGCTTCGCGGGCGGCTTCGGTCGATTCGAGCATCACGTCGGCGTTTTCACGGATGCCCGGGGGTGTTTCAGCACCGCCCATGACGCCACAGATGAGCACCGTCTTGCCTTCGCGGCGTTCGGCGATGGCGGCTTCGAACATGGCCACGTCGGTCCGGTCGTCGCCCAGTGTGATGATTGACTTCACTTTGAAGTGCCCAGCCAGCGCGGTGAGCGCGCGGTCCTTGCCGCTTTCCGCGTCCGGGAGCACTTCGAGCACCATGCGACCTTCCCGGATGCGCAGGCCCGGGGGCAACGGGCTGAGCGACTCGCGCAGCCGCTCCTCCAGGTGGGGCGCCGTGCGGAAGTGGAAAGCAGTGGAAATGGACTTCCGCTCGATATGGATGTAGACGCCGGGGACCTGGGAGGTAACGCGCTGTTCGAGCTGTTCGAGGGCCGGGGCCAGCTTCTCCCGGTCGATCTCCGGGAGGAGCGGCGAATCGAAGGAGGGTTCGAGGCCGTGGCTTCCGATAATGGTGACGTTATCGGCGGGGACCATGCGCCGGGCGGTGTTGAGATCGCGACCGGTGATGACGGCGACGCGGCAGGCCGTGCTGAGGCGGTCGAGCACAGCCAGGGTCTGTTCAGGGACATGAGCGGCGCCGGGGTCTTCAACAATGGGAGCGAGCGTGCCATCGAGATCGGTCGCGATGAGCAACGGCCCCCGGGCCTGGGCAATATCTCGAAGCCGCGCCGTCACTTCAGCGCTGAGCATAGATGTCCTCCAGAGGGGGCCAGTGTGGCTGCCCCTGCCGGCTATCATCGCGCCTTGGGCGCACCCGACCAACCATGTGATAAGCAATCGTGGCCTGGCAACCCTGCCGAAGCCGGGCGTTGCCACCCAGCATCCCGCAGGCTACCGTGGGCATATTAAGACCAGCGTCTGACCAGAATGAGGCTGCCATGAAACAGGTCGGTGTTTACGAGGCAAAAACGCAGCTGCCCCGGCTGCTGGATGCGGTAGAACGCGGCGAGACCATTGTTATCACACGCCACGGGCGGCCGATCGCGCGGTTGACGCCAATGCGCCCGCGGCGCCGCAGTGTGGAAGAGACGATTGAGGCCATCGAGCAATTCCCCAGGATCAGGCTGGACGGCATCACCATCCGCGAACTCATCGAAGAGGGCCGCCTCTGATGCCGTTTGTGCTGGATGCATCCGTCTCCCTTTCGTGGTTCTTCGAGGATGAAGACTCAGATTTCGCCAGGCGGGTTTTGCGACGCCTCAGCACGGACACTGCGCTTGTCCCGTCGCTGTGGCCTATTGAGGTTGCCAACGTGCTGGTTGTCGCCGAACGAAGAGGGCGAGCGGGTACTGCACAAGTCGCCGCTGCAATTGCACTCTCAAAGAACCTCCCGATTTCGGTACAGGACGCTGATTCGGAGCTGGTCTTCGGCGCGGTACTCGATCTTGCCCGGTTGCAGGGGCTATCCGCCTATGACGCGGCGTACCTGGACCTGGCCATGCGAGAGGGGTTGCCGCTGGCAACGCAGGACGCTGCGATGCGGGCAGCCGCGGAGGCGGTCGGTGTGCCGCTGGTGGAGTAGCCACCTGACACGTTGGACTGGTATACAATTTGTATACGCTGAAGGCGGGCGCCAGTGAAAATCGATGCCCTGGAGATTGATGATCACATTCTGGACAAGATCGAATCCAAACACGGCGTTCCTTTTCGCGAGGTGGAAGAGGTGTGCTATTCGTCTTGACGGCACGTTCGTCGCGGCCGGGGCGGTTTGTACAAGGTTTTTGGTCAGTCCGGGGGCGGCAGGATGCTTCTCGTGATTCTCGCCGATCGAGGCGGAGGCATATGGAACGTTGTCACTGCTCGGGCAATGACACTGACCGAGCGGCGCCTCTACAGGCGGCAGGTGGGAGACTGATATGTCCGAGTTAGACCGCGAAGTTCAGAAGCTCGAAGAGGGCGAAGCGTGGGAAGAGACCGATGAGGTCGTTGAAGCGGAGGTAAGACAGCCGCTCGACAAGGTGGTCCCGGTCCGCTTGTCGTCGGAGATGTGGGAAGAGCTACGGCGCGAGGCGCGGACGGTTGGCGTTGGCCCGACGACGCTGGCACGGATGTGGCTGCTGGAACGGCTCCGGCAGGAAGCGAGCCGCCGCACCACCGGATGAGCGCAGGCCCTCAGCGCGCCGCATACGCGGCGTCGAGGGCTGCCAGGTAGCGTTCGCCCCAGCCGGTGGCGTCGCCGGCCCGGACGGCCTCGACCAGCCGGTCGCTGATCGAACCGAAGCGCCCTTCGACTGCGTCGCGCAGGACAGCTACGAAGCCTTCGTGATCCAGCGGGTCGAGCGGGACCAGCCCTTCGTTTTCGAAGCCCGCGAAGGCGCTGGCGACGCCCGCGTCCTGGCCGGTGAGCACAACGCCGCGTTCACCTGCAGGCCGCGCCGACTGGACCGCCACCGCCTGGAGCGGCACCAAATTCATCCCGTCGCTGAGCGAGGAGGTGCAGACAACGTCGGCGGCGGCCAGCAGGCCGAGCACCTGCGAGAACGGCAGGGCCTGCGCCGTGTTGATGAAGAGCGCACCGGGAGGTGCTGCCTCCCGCGCTTCGGCCGCGAGCGACTCGATCTTTGCCTGGTAGCGATCGTAGGCGGGCACGCCCTGGCGGGTGGGTGAAGCAATGCCGACATAGCTGAAGCTGTGGCCCTCACGGTAGAGGTGGGCGATGGCGCGGAGGCGTTCGGGCACGCCTTTGGTGTAGTCGGCGCGTTCCAGCCCGACCACCAGGGGGCGCTGCCAGTCGCCAGCATGGCGGACGATGCCGGGCAGCTCGCCGGCGGCGCCTTCCTGGATGGTCGCATCGACGTCGATTCCGACCGGGAAGGCGTCGACGGTTACCCGCCTGCCTTTGACGCGCAGGGCTTCGCCATCGCGCTCGGCCAGGCCCAGTTCGACCGAGGCGTTGCGGAAGCGGCCAACGTCCGCCGGTGTCTGGAGGCCCACCAGGTCGGCGCCAAGGATGCCGTTAAGCCATGCGGTGAAACGCTTGAGCCCGGCGTTGTCCAGGAATTCGCGCGCGATCGCGATGGTCGGGAAGGGCGTGTGGAGGAAGAAGCCGATGCGGCCCTGGTAGCCGCGCTCACGCACGCGGGCGGGAACAAGGCCGAGCTGGTAGTCGTGAACCCAGCAGGACTCGCCGCGTCCGGCGTCGACGACGGCTTCGGCGAAGGTGGCATTCACTTCCTGGAAGGCATCCCAATCGCCGCGGGCCGGCAGCACGGGTTCGGGAAAGTAGTCGGTGACGCGGGGAAGCGGCGCGCGGACCAGGTGCATGATCGGCCAGAGGAAGCCATTGGCCGTGGCCGCATAGTGGCCTTCCCAGGTGGGGTCGTCGAAATAGAGCCGCCGATGGGCCAGGGTACCGCCGCCGGGCAGTTCCAGCATTTCGCGGCCGTCGACGTCGGTCCATTCGCGGTCGTAGATGCCGCGGCCGGCGCCGATCCATGTGGTGGAGCCGTCTCGGGCAATGGTAGGCGACACGGCGACGAGCAGGCCGCCGGTGCCTGCGGGCGGGGGCGGACCGCCGCCGGGCGGCGTGTTGTGGTCGAGATAGGCACGGTTAGCAAAGATCAGATCGGCCGTTGGGGGCATGGATACCAGTGTACGCACCGGGCTGGTCCCCTGCGACGCTCGCGCACCGGGAACGCGCCGGATACGGTGATATGTGATGGAACGACGGACGGGAATTGTGGGAAGTCGGTGGGGGCTGGTGATGGCAGCCCTGCTTGCCGGCGCACTGCTGGCCGCATGCGACGACGAATTGCTGCCCGAAGGCCAGGAAGGCGTGTCGACGCTGTGCGGTCCCTACCGCGCCGTGGCGAATGCTTTCCCTTTCGACATACCGCCGGACCTGAGCAACCCGGGCGAAAACCTAAGAGCCCGCGACGCTATCGAACGGCTGGGCTTCGAAGTGGCCGCGTTGCACGACGCGGTGCGCATAAGCCCCGAAACGCAGGCGAGCGAAGCCTTCGGGCGATACGCCACTGCGATTGACGATGCGCTGGCGGATGCCGAGGAGGGGACGGTGGGGCTGGACGCGCCGTCGGACTGGTTGCGCTACCAGGATGAGCTGAACGAGCGCGAGCGGGGAGCGCGCAATGAACTGAAGGACACGCTGGCCGGGATCGGCGTCGACCTGGAAGCCGAATGCCCACGGTAGCCCCTGGCTCCTGACCGCGCGGCGCGGCGGAGCGTATACTGGCGGCATGGTTGATATGTCTCGTTACGAGTCGCGGGGTGAGCGCCCGAGCGTACGCGACGAATTGCGCCGCCAGATGGAAGAGATGCTGCGCGGCGGGCGGCGGCCGACGCCAACGGTGATCCGGGAGACGGAGACTACGCGGCGCGGCGGGGCCATGGGCGAAGGCGAGCACACTGGATTTGCGATGGCGGCCTTTGTTGGCTATTGGGCATTGCCGCTCATAGCACGCCGGAAGCGGCGCAAGCGGCGGCGGCGCGCCCGCCCTGACGCGCAGTCCTGACCTCAGCGGCTGCCCGTAGCGGCCTCGGGCCGTAAAGTACGGATATTCCAGTAGTTCCGGGCAGGGTATGGCTTTCAATGACACCGTGGACACTCCTGTGTCCGGCAACGGCGCGGCACAGGAGTTCATCCACGAGCTTCGCGTGCGATACGGCGAATGCGACATGCAGGGCGTGGTCTTCAACGCGAACTATCTGGCCTATGTCGACGACGCGATTGACGAGTGGTTCCAGCATGTCCTGAACGGCGACTATGCCGGCGTTTTCGACTGCATGGCCAAGAAGGTGGAGCTGGAATGGTTCGCGCCGGCGAAGAAAGGCGACGTGGTGCGGATGGCGAC
>SLAK01000048.1 GCA_007126855.1 Dehalococcoidia bacterium
ACAACTCCCCGGGTGGCGCCCGACCAGCGCTGGGTGATGGCAGACGACACCGCCCGCCTCGCCGCCGCCCTCACGCAGGAGGCCCGGCGCAGCGGGAGAAAGCGCATCGACGAACTCACCTACCTCCTCGCCTTCATGCGCATGAATGAAGGGCTGCCCGCACGTGTCTTCAGCGAACTCGGCGTTACCCCGGAGGACATCGAGCGTTTCGCCCGGAGCCAGCCCTCGGGCACGGCGGCCCATACATCGTTCGCCGACGAAAGACTCTACTCGCCCGAAGAAGCTGCCGAGGCGCTGGGAGTCCACGTTCAGACGGTACGCTCCTGGATTCGCTCGGGCCGCCTGCCCGCCTCGCGCCTCGCTGGCCAGCGGGCCCTCCGCATTCGCGCCTCCGATCTCGAATCCCTGCTCGAGCCTGTTGATCCATCGACCCTGGACTAGGTGGCATCGCCACAAAACCTCGCGTAAACTGACCCAACTATCACTCCCCGAGGAAGGGCCGATGCCTCGCTACAGCATTGTCCGCAATGTCCCGGGCCTCACACAGGAGGAGCTCGACGCTGCATCGATGCGTGCCATCTGGTGTCTGTCGGACTTTCCCGAGCTGCGGTGGCTCCGCTCTTACTGGGATCAGCAGGCTGAACAGCTCCTCTGTGTCTACGACTCCCCAAACATCCGGATGATCCAGGATCATTCGGCCAGCGCCCGCCTCCCGTGCGACGACGTGCACGAAGTCTGGGAGTTCGGCCCCGACACCTATCTCACCCCAACCGAGGTGGGTGCAAACCCTCGCTAACTTCGCGAGCGAATGCAGCCTTCACACCACGCGTGAGGCAGCATCGCGCGGCACTCAGTAGCGCCGGAACATGCTCGGCCGCCAGTCCGCCTCGTAGTACGGGGCGACATAGTCCCCCGGGCTTGCGATCTCGTCGATGCGCTTCAGTTCCTCTTCGCTGAAGTCCACTTCGCCGGCGCCGAGATTGTCTTCAAGTTGCTCCATCGTCCGCGGCCCGATGATAGCGCTGGTCACGCCCGGCCGCTGCTCCACCCAGGCCAGCGCAAGCTGCGACAGCGGGACGCCCTTCGCTTTGGCAATCGCTTCCAGCGGCTCGATCACGTCCCACACACGGTCGTTCAGCCGCCGCTGGTACGCTGGGTTGTCCGTCACCTTGTAGCGCGCGTCCTCGGGCATCGGCGCGCCACGCTGGTACTTGCCCGTCAGCAACCCGCCGGCAAGCGGGCTCCACGGGATAATCGCGACGCCATAGGTCTGCGCCGCCGGGATAAGCTCCCGCTCCACGCGCCGGTCCAGCAGGTGGTATGGCGGCTGTTCGCAGACCACCCGGTTCGTCCCCAGTTCCTTCGCGACGTAGACGGACTCCACAAGCTGCCACGCCGCAAACGTGCTCGTGCCGATGTAGCGCACCTTCCCTGCCCGGATAAGGTCGTCCAGCGCGCGCAGCGTCTCGTCGATCGGCGTATCCGCCCGCGGCCGGTGCAACTGGTACAGGTCGATGTGGTCCACCTGCAATCGCCGGAGGCTCTCTTCGCACTGCTCGACGATGTGCCGCCGAGACGTCCCCATCTCCATCGGCCCATCGCCCATGCGCCCGTGCACCTTCGTGGCGAGGAATACCTGGTTCCGCTTCCCGTTGCGCTTCAGCGCTTCGCCCACCACTTCCTCGCTGCGCCCCTTGTTGTAGACGTTCGCCGTATCGATGAAGTTCACCCCCGCATCCAGCGAACGGTCGATCATCGCGTAGGAATCCTCCGCATTGGTTCGGCCCCCGAACATCATCGCGCCAAGGCAGATACTCGAAACTTTCACACCTGTGCGCCCAAACAACCTGTACTCCATGCGTCTCCCTTTGCTCTTTGCTTTGAGACACCATACAACTGACGCCCCCGTTCTTCGTAACTCGACACAGGGATGTGATGCATCCGGTCCGCTTCGTGAGGCGCCTTTCCGGAGGAAATGCGTAGCGTGGCCCCTAATGTCACGGCCACACCACTGGGCCATATACCCCCTGTTCATCGCCGGCATGGGTCTTGGCGGCTTCTTCGATGGTATCGTCTTCCACTTCGCGCTCCAGTGGCACAACCTCGTTTCCAACCAGATGGCTTCGGACAGTGCCGGCCAACTCGAAACCATCATGCGCATCGAGAGCACCTTCCACATCTCCATGTGGGCCGTCACCGGCATAGCGATCTACCTCATCTGGCAGGCTGGGAGGCGCGGCTATCTTCCGCGCCGTCCCCTGGTCTTCTCGGGCCTCCTCATCCTGGGCTGGGGCGCCTTCAACATCCTCGATGGCGTGCTTTTCCACCTGGTCTTCCAACTGCACAACGTTCGCGAAGCCGGGCCCATCGCCTTCTGGAACAGCCTCTGGATTCTCTGGGGCATCGTCTTCGTCGCCATCGGTTGGGCAATGGCTTTCGGCCAGGGGCGCCGTCTCCGCGCCGATCCCATCCCCTCGCGGCCGTTGTCGCTCAACGGCCGTTGATGTTCCCATTGTCGTGCGTCTCGGTGCGCACAGAGTCGCGAACTCTCTCTCGGTGCAGGACGGAATCTGAGCCTGTTCCCTGATACACTCACTTCGCATTCTGTAGCGAAAGGATCCCGAGCCAAATGCGCGAAGTAGTGATCGTTGATGCGGTCCGTACCCCGCTCGGCCGCCGTGGCGGCGTGCTCAGCAAGAACCATCCCATCGAAACATCAGCTCTCCTTCTCAAGGCCCTTGCTGAACGCAACAACCTCGACCCTGAAGTCGTCGATGACGTTATCTATGGTTGCGTCAGCGAAGTCGGTGCACAGTCCACCAACCTTGCGCGCAATATCGTGCTCACCTCTGGCTGGCCCTACACCATTCCCGGCGTCACGCTCGACCGCCAGTGCAGCTCCGGCCAGCAGGCGGTTCATTTCGCTGCAAACCAGATTGGCTCCGGCGCGCATGAGATCGTGGTAGCGGGCGGCACCGAATGGATGTCCCAGATCCCGCTCGGCTCCAACGTTGTCCCTGAGCTCGGCTTCCCCTTCACCCAGGCCATGCGCGAACAGTACGACCTCACCTCCCAGGGGCTCTCCGCCGAGCGCATCGCCGAGAAGTGGGGCATCACCCGCGAAGAAACTGACGAATTCGGCGCCGACAGCCAGACCAAGGCTGCCCGTGCTCGTGAAGAAGGCCGCTTCAAGAACGAAATCATCCCCGTCCCCGGCAAGATAAAGCACAAGAAGGACGACGGCACCGAGGAGTGGGAAGACGCCACCATCGACTTCGACGAGGGCATCCGCCCCGGCACCACGCCTGAAGTCCTGGCCAACCTCAAGCCCTCCTTCAAGGAGGACGGCGTCCACACAGCCGGCAACTCCAGCCAGATCACCGATGGCTCGGCCGCCGTGCTCCTCACCACGCCCGAAAAGGCGAAGGAGATGGGCTGGAAGCCCCGCGCCCGCATCGTCTCGCAGGCAGTGGTCGGCTCCGATCCCGAGCTTATGCTCACGGGCCCCATCCCCGCGACGCCGCTCGCACTTCAGCGGGCCGGCCTCACCATGCGCGACATCGACCTGGTCGAGATCAACGAAGCCTTCGCCAGCGTCGTCCTCGCCTGGAAGCGCGAGATGAATGCCGATATGGATAAGGTGAACGTCAACGGCGGCGCGATCGCCCTTGGCCACCCCACCGGCTGCACCGGCGCCCGCCTCTTCGCCACCATCGTCAACGAACTCGAGCGCACCGGTGGCCGCTATGGCCTCATCACCATGTGTGTCGGCGGCGGCATCGGCACCGCAGCCGTCGTCGAGCGCCTCGACTAATCCCCCGCACGCTGCGACTTCTCCGGAGGCCGGGCACGATCGCCCGGCCTTCGGTGTCCCGGCGGTCGCAGATTCCCCTGCGCTACAATGCCACCATGGCAACAGGTTCACGCCACATAACCAGGGTCGGCAAGCGTAACCAGGTCACCATCCCGGCGAACATGCTGCGCGAACTCGGCGTCGGTCCCGGTGAACAGGTCGAAGTCTCCCAGTCCAACGGGGCCCTCGTCCTGCGCAAGGCCGGCGACCCCATCGCCCGTGCCTCCGGCATGCTTCACGATCCCGCCCGCAAACCCGTATCCGAGGAAGAACTGGCAGCCGTCGAGCGGCAGGCGCGGGAAGAACGCCAGCAGCGCTACGTTCTCGACGACGAACGGATCAAACGCGGGGATTCGTAGCCGAATGCCCGGCCGCATCTTCGTGGATACCAATGTGCTGCTGCGATTGCTGTTGCAGGATCACGACCAGCACCACGCCGCCGCGGACAGGCTCTTTGAATCCGCGGGTTTTGACGAATTCGAGCTCGTGGTTACGCCGCCAACCCTCAGCGAGGTTGTGTTTGTGCTCGGGGGCTCAATCCATAAACGTTCTCGCACCGAAATCGTTGAGGCGCTACGTGCGGTCTTAGACCTGCCCCTGGACGTGTTCGACCGCTCCGTTGTTGCCACAGCAATCGAGCTGTTTGAAAGCCGGCATCCCGACTGGGATGACTGCCTGCTCGCTGCGTACGCGCTCGAACACGCCGGTGGGAGCATCGCCTCCTTCGACAAAGGGCTGGACGGCATTGACGGCGTCGCCCGCTTCGATCCTCTGCAACTCCTCCCGGGAACATCCGCTGGCTAAAGACTGCCCGGTCCCGATTGACCCGCCCTGTTGAGTAACCCCGTGGCCTCATCCACCGTCCCCACCCTCCCCCGCTCCAGCCGCCTCCTCTACGCCTCCGGCAGCTTTGGCTCCCAGCTGCTCTTCCAGACGCTCACCGTCTGGATCTTCTACTTCTATGTGGCCGAAGGCGCTGACGACCGGGATGTCCTGGCATCGCCCCTCCTCGTCGGCGTCGTCCTCATGCTCGGCCGCATCCTCGACGCGTTAACCGACCCCCTCGTCGGCTACCTGAGTGACACAACCCGCTCCCGCTGGGGACGACGCTACCCATTCGTGATCATCGGCGGCCCCTTCATGGCCCTGGCCTTCGTCCTGCTCTGGCTTCCGCCAGTCGATGGCGCCCACTGGACTAACGCCCTCTGGCTCGGTGTCGTCATCCAGCTCTACTTCATCAGCGTCACCGTCGTCAGTTCCCCCTACACCGGAATCTTCCCCGAAATGGCCGTTACCAAGGCAGACCGGGTCAGCATCTCCGGCTGGCAACACGTTTTCGGCCTGGCGGGCGCGGGCGTCGCGCTCATTGGCACCGGCCCCCTCGTCGAACTCGTCGGCTTCACAGGGATGGCGCTATGCGCTGCCATCGGGGGCACCCTGCCGCGGTACATTGGCCTGCTGGGCGCCCGGGGCCGCCTGACCTACCAGCCGCCGCCCATCCCGCCGGGCGAGGCGCTCGCGTCCATCGCCGCTGCGCTGAAGACCATGGCGCTCAACCGGGACTTCCTCGCGCTCGTGGGCAGTCTGGTCTGTTTCGCTGCCGGCTTGCTCATGGTCACCCAGGCCGTACCGTTCTTCGTCGCCGAGATCGTCCAGCGATCTCCCGCGTGGCAGGCCCCGGTCACCGCATCCTTCTTCGTCGCCTCGCT
>SLAK01000180.1 GCA_007126855.1 Dehalococcoidia bacterium
ACCTTGTGGGGAAGTTCCGGCAATGAGTGCCGGGGGTATCCCGACGCTTGTCCGGAACCCGGTGCTCGTGACACCGGTCCGCGGGGCGCGGCGCTTCATCGGCGCTTATGGGCCGGCGGGGCTGCTCCTGGTGCTGATGGTTGTGCTGTGGGAGGTGCTGGTCCGGGCGATGGATATCCGGCCCTATCTGCTGCCGGCGCCTTCGCGCATCTGGACAGCGTTTCTCGACACTCGCGAGGTGCTCCCCGGACACACATGGACAACGTTGCAGGAAGCGCTGCTGGGCATCGCCATCGGGGCCGCGGTTGGCATCGCGCTGGCGTCGCTGATAGCCAGCATCTCGCTGGTGCGGCGGGTGCTGTACCCGCTGCTGGTGGTTTCGCAGACCATCCCGCTGGTGGTGCTGGCGCCATTGCTGGTCATCTGGTTTGGCATCGGCATCACGCCGAAGGTGCTGCTTGTGGCGGTCATCACCTTCTTCCCGGTGGTGGTTAGCACAGCGGAGGCGCTGCTGAATGCCGACCGCGAGCTGATTGGACTGGTGCGCAGCATGGGCGCGAACCGCTGGCAGACGCTGCGGCACGTACTGATCCCCTCGGCAATACCGGCGTTCTTCGCGGGGCTCAAGATCGCGTCCGCCTACGCGGTTGCCGGGGCGGTAATCGCCGAATGGGTCGGGGCCGGTTCCGGCCTCGGCCTCTACATCAATCGATCCACAGCGGCTTTCCGGACGGACCAGGTGTTCGTGGCGGTCGTCGTGATTGCGCTGATGAGCATGGCGCTATTCGCGACGGTCCATATCCTGAGCCGGCTGGCGACGCCGTGGGCACACATCCGGGAGGGAGAGAACTCATGAGATACCTGTTGGCCCTTGCAGCGCTGTTTGCGCTGCCATTCGCTATTGCCGCGTGCGGCAACGACGACGATGACGACCTGCGTTCCGTGTCACTGATGCTCGACTGGACGCCAAACACGAACCATCTCGGCATTTATGTCGCGCAAGCTGAGGGCTACTACGCGGAAGAAGGCCTGGAGGTGAGCATCACCGAGCCGGGCGCCGGCGGCACACCGCAGGTGGTCGCACAGGGCGCCGTGCAATTCGGGATCTCCCACCAGGAGATGGTCATCCCGGGGCGCGCCCAAGACGTGCCGATCGTGTCCATCGCGGCACTCGTGCAGCACAACACCTCCAGTCTGATGGCGCTGGCTGAGTCCGGCATCGAGCGCCCTGCGGACCTGGAAGGCCACTCCTATGGCGGCTTCGGCGGCCCGCTCGAGCGGCAGCTGATCGAGACGCTGGTCGAATGCGACGGCGGCGACCCGGCAGGCGTGCAGTTCACCGAGGTGGGCGACGTCGACTATCTGGTGGGCATGGACCGTGGGCATTACGACTTCGTCTGGATATTCGACGGCTGGGACGGCATCCGGGCCACGGAGCTCGAAGGAGCGGAGGTAAACTTCATCCGCTTCCGCGACTACCTGGACTGCATCCCCGACTGGTACACGCCGCTCATCATCACCAACGAATCGCTGATCGAGGACGACCCGGACCTGGTCCGCAGCTTCCTCGCGGCGACGACGAGAGGCTACGAGTTCGCGATGGAGAACCCCGAGCGCGCGGCGGAGATCCTGCACGACGCGGTGCCCGAACTGGACGAGACGCTGATACGGCTGAGCGCCGAATTCCTGGCCGACTGGTTCGTCGCAGAGGAAGGACGCCCGTGGGGGCAGCAGGACCTGGACATCTGGGAGCGCTTCGAGGCCTTCCTGCGCGATGCGGGCCTGACGCAGCGGGAAATCGACGTGGAACAGGCCTATACGAACGAATTCCTGCCGTGAGACGCTACGGCCGGTGACAGGCATCGAGGTTCGCGACCTCTCGCACAGGTTCCCCGGGAAGCCGCCGACGCATGTGCTGGATTCGGTGGACCTGTGCGTGCCCCCGGGGGCCTTCGTGAGCCTGGTTGGGCCGAGCGGCTGCGGGAAGAGCACGCTGCTGCGCATCCTGGCCGGGCTGCTGGCCCCCGATTCCGGCACGGCAAAGGTGGGCGGTGAGCTGACGCACGGTCGGCCAGGCCACGCGGCGTACATGCCGCAGCGCGACATGCTGCTGCCCTGGCGGCGGGCCTTCGGGAACGCCGTGCTTGGCGCCGAGATCGCGGGCGTGCCGCGGGCTGAGGCCCGGAAGCGCGCGGCCGAGCTATTCGAACGATTCGGGCTGGCGGGCTTCGAGAAGTCCTGGCCGGTGCAGCTCAGCGGAGGGATGCGGCAGCGGCTCGCGCTGCTCCGCACCTTCCTGCTGCCGATGGACGTGCTGCTGCTCGACGAACCCTTCGGGGCGCTGGATGCGATCACCCGGCGGGGAATGCACGGCTGGCTCCAGGAAGTCTGGCTGGCCGACCAGCGGACCGTACTCTTCGTGACCCATGACGTGGAGGAGGCGCTTACGCTCTCCGACACGGTGCACGTGATGTCGGCGCGGCCCGGGACGATCCTGGAGAGCGTCAGCGTGCCCTTTGCGCGGCCGCGCGGGCTGGAGGCGGTGGCACAGCCCGAATTCGTCACGCTGAAGGCGAAACTGCTGGCGGCGCTCGACGAGGCGATGGGGAGCGAGCTATGACGGGCATTCTGCAGCGGGCAGCAACGGTGTAGGCTCCGGGAATGCCGATCGACACTGAGCGCCGCGATGGCGTGTTTCTCATCACCCTGAACCGCCCGGAAGCGATGAACAGCATCGACGCCGGGATGTACGAGCAGCTTGGCGACGCCTGGGACACTTTCGAGCAGGACGATGACCTGCACGTGGCCATCGTGACCGGCGCGGGTGAGAAAGCGTTCTGCGCCGGGCGGGACCTGGTGAAGAGCGCCGAAGACGAAGCGAACGACTGGAGCCGAGCCCGAGCGGAGAACCGGCTGACCCCGGACGGCATCTGGAAGCCGGTTATCGCGGCGATCAACGGGCACTGCCTGGCGGCCGGGCTCGCGCTGGCGCTGGGCTGCGATGTGCGCATCGCGGCGCGGAACGCGACCTTCGGCACGATGGCGGCGAAGCGCGGGATCGTGGCCGGCGGCGGGCAGACGCAGCGACTGGCGCGCTACATCCCCTTCGGCAAGGCCATGGAGATGATCCTGTTCGCGGAGCGCATCGACGCAGAGGAGGCGCACCGGATCCACCTGGTGAACCGGGTGGTGGATGAAGGCGAAGCGCTGGAGGCAGCGTTGGAATGGGCGGAGAAGCTGCTGCAGAACGGGCCGCTGGCGATGCGGGCGATGAAGCAGGCCGCCTATGAAGGGGCCTTCGAGATGCCGTTCAAGGAAGGGATGCGCCTGGAGGCGAAGAAGTACGCGGAGATATTGAAGACAGAGGACGCGGTGGAAGGGCCGCGGGCCTTCGCGGAGAAGCGGCAGCCGCGGTTCCGGGGGCGGTGAGGTAAACTCGTATCACTATGGGCGAGCTGCTGACGCTGTGGAAACGAGCTGTGGACGATAAGACGGAGTTCATCGAGCGCATCATCGGTCTGCTGAATGACAACGACATCCGCTATTGCCTTATCGGCGGCGTTGCGCTTAATGCCTACGTGGAGCCCGTCTTCACCGCCGATCTCGATGTCGCCATCGCCGTCGAGGACCTGGACAGGCTCCGGGCATTGGTCGAGCCACACTTCCGGGTCAAGGAGTTCGAGCATAGCCTGAACGTTTCGGAACCAGGGGTGCGATTGCAGGTGCAGTTCCAGCTTGAGCCCGAGTATGCGGAGTTCGTATCGCGCGCGGAACGGCGGGACGTGCTGGGGCTAACCGTCCCGGTGGCATCAATGCGCGATCTGCTACAGGGCAAGATCTGGGCAGCGAACGACCCCAGCCGGCGTCGCAGCAAGCACCTCAAGGACCTGAGCGACATCGCCCGGCTGGTTGAGGCTGAACCGAGCCTTGCCGCCGAACTGCCACCCAATATCGCCGAACAAATAGGTCTGTCACAGTCGAACTAATGGTTACACCTCTCCACGGCATCCGCGTGCTGGACTTCACCTGGGCCCTGGCGGGGCCGTTTGGCACGATGCAGCTCGCCGACATGGGCGCCGAGGTAGTGAAGGTTGAATACCCGGAGACGACGGAGAAGGAACGCGGTTTCGGGCCCTACTACAAGGGGATTAGCACCTTCTTCTTCAGCCCAAACCGCGGCAAGGGAAGCATCTGCATCGACTTGAAGCGCCCGGAGGGGCGGGAGATCGTCCGGCGGTTGGCGCGGGAAGTCGACGTGGTCACGGAGAACTTCCGGCCGGGCAGCATGGACCGCCTGGGCATCGGCTACGAAGACCTCAAGAAGGAAAACCCACGGCTGGTCTACGCGGCGCTGAGCGGCTTCGGACAGACGGGCCCGTATAGCCAGATGCCCGCGGTCGACGCGGTGGCGCAGGCCATGGGCGGGACGATGAGCATGAACGGCCCGAAGGACGGCCCGCCCATGCGCGTGGGCGTGAGCATGGGCGATATGGTCGGCGGGCTTTATATGGCACTGGGCATCATGGCCGCGCTCCGGGCGCGCGACCTGACGGGCGAGGGGCAGCTTGTCGATGTCGCGCTGATGGAAGCGCAGATGGCGCTCTGCGAGAACGCGATCGTGCGCCACTCCGCATTCGACGAGCACCCAACGCGCCAGGGCGGGCGGCACGCGCTGATCGCGCCCTTCGGGCCGTTCGAAACGGCGGACGGCTACGTGGTCATCGCCAACGTGAAGGAATGGGAGTTGTTCTGCGCGCTGATCGACCGCGACGACATGGCCTTCGACGAGCGGTTCAAGACCAACCGGGCGCGGCTCGAACACATCGACGAGCTGGAAGCGGAACTG
This sequence comes from Dehalococcoidia bacterium, assembly GCA_007126855.1. GTDB lineage: Bacteria > Chloroflexota > Dehalococcoidia > Tepidiformales > Tepidiformaceae > SLAK01. The sequence goes on from SLAK01000180.1 coordinate 4,847, forward strand.
CACGCGGCGCTGCGCAGGCGGACAACGGACGAATGGTTCGAGATCATCCAGCCGGCCAACGTCTGCTCCATCGGCAAGGTGAACACTATCGCCGACCTTTTCGACGACCCGCATGTAACGGCGCGGAACATGCTGGTCGACGTGCCGCTGCCCTATGGCATCGAGGGGACGCTGAAGCTGCCGAACTCGCCGATGCACCTGTCGGAGACGCCGACGGTCGTTGGCAAGGGCATGCCCGGGCAGGGCGAGCAGACCGACCACGTGCTCCGCGACTGGGCCCGCTACGCTGATGACGACATCGCGGCGCTGCGCGAGCAGGGGGTCGTGAAGTAGCGCATGGCAGGCGGCTGGGACCCGGCGCAATACGAGAAGTTCCGCGACGAGCGCAGGCAGCCGTTCTTCGACCTGCTGGCGATGATCGAAGCCATCCCGGGCGGGCGCGCCGTCGACCTGGGCTGCGGCACCGGCGAGCTGACGCGCGTGCTGCACGAGAGCAAGAAGCTGACGGTGACCATCGGCATCGACAACTCCGAGGCGATGCTTGCGAAGGCCGAAGCCTTTGCGGGGGACGGGCTGCGCTTCAAGCTGGGCACCTTCCTGCGCTTCGCGCCGCAGAAGCCGCTCGACCTGGTGTTTTCGAATGCCGCGCTGCAGTGGGCCCCGGAACACGAGAAGCTCTTCGAGCGGCTGTCGGCGGGACTG
>SLAK01000437.1 GCA_007126855.1 Dehalococcoidia bacterium
ACCGAGGCCGAGGTGGACCGTGTGCTGCGCGAAGCGGAAGCCGCGGGCGCCACAATCCTGAAGCATGGCGAGAGTGCCTTCTGGGGAGGCTACACCGGCTACTTCGCCGATCCGGAAGGCAACACCTGGGAGGTGGCCCACAATCCGGGCTTCCCGATCCGTGCGGATGGTTCGGTACAGCTTCCTGATTGACCAGGGCCGGTCAACGGCGGCGGCCACGGTCCTTCTGGCGCGACATAGTGCTGATCAGTCCACCGATGAGGATCCCGACGATCAGGCCGACAACCATCGCGGCCGCCAGGCTGTCCGTCCGAATGCCCACCACAAACACCAGCACGGCGCCCGCGAGCACCGCCACCGCAATCTTCCAGTTCTCCTGCAACCAGTCCATCATCGATACGCTTCAGAACGATGGCGTACAGCCCACACGACGATCGTGGGCCCCTCATCTACGTGGTAGATGACCCGCCAGTCACCTACACGGAGCTTGGAGCAGCGCCGATAAGTGCCAGACAGCGGTTCGGGGCGTATATCCTCCCAATGCTCTGCGAGCCATTCGATGCGACGCACTATTCGCACGCGCACTTCAGCCGGGAGGCCGCGCACGTCGTTTACCGCGGCCAGGTCGAACTCGACGTCAGGCGTCGGCATGCAGCTGCAGCTCTCGCTCGACCTCGGAGAGGGTCATGCGAGGCCCGTCCTCAGCCATCCGGCGTTCGAGTTCCTCCACGAACTCTGGCCTGAGCTCGCCTTCGTCTTCGAACCGTTGTTCTTCAAGCACCTCGAAGACGATGTCGCGCACGAGCTCGCGGAACTCTTCAATGGTCAGATCCGCAACCTTCATGAGCTCAATCCTACCATTTCGCAGCGCACCATCACCGGATAACGAAGTACCTCGCCTCCGGGTGGTGGACGACGATCGCGCTGGTCGATTGCTCCGGGTGCCACTGGAAAGTCTCGCTCAGCTCAACGCCGATACGTTCAGGCTTGAGCAGTTCCGCAATTCCCTGCTGCTCCTCCAGGTCCGGGCAGGCGGGGTAGCCGAAGGAATAGCGGCTCCCCTGGTAACCCTGCGCGAAGATCTCTCGCAAAGTCGGCTTGTCCGCGCCGGCGATGCCGAGTTCCATGCGGACGCGCTTGTGCCAGTATTCGGCCAGCGCTTCGGCGCACTCGACGGCGAAGCCGTGGAAGTGCAGGTAATCCCGGTATTCGTCACGCTGGAACAGCTCCTGCGCGAACTCCGATGCGCGATTGCCCATCGTCACCAGCGTGAAGGCGACCGTGTCGTATTCACCGCTTTCGATATCGCGGAAGAAGTCGGCGATGCAGAGCCTTCGCCCGGTCGGCTGCCGGGGGAAGCGGAAGCGCACCGGTTCGCCTGCGGGGCGGCCTTCCTGCCAGTCCGGCCACACGAGCAGGTCGTTCTTCTCGGCCTGGCAGCGATAGTACCCGTAGAGAACCTGCGGCACGAGCAGTTGGTCGGCGATGGCGCGCTCCTGCCATTTGCGGAAGATGGGCCGCACTTCCTTTTCGATGAGGGTCTCGTATTCAGCGTCGCTGCGCTTGCCTTTCTGGTATTGCCACTGGCCGCGGAAGAGGGCGACCTCGTTCACCCAGGGGTATACCTCCCGCAGGGGGAGGCCCTTCACCACCCGGCTGCCGATGAAGGGCGGCTCGGGTACCGGCACGTCCCGGCGGACATCGCTCCGCACGTATTCGTGCGATGCGGCGACGGCCTCCGCAGGCGGAGTGGTACTGCGGACAGCTTCGTATCCGCTCTCTTCCGCGGTCGCCGATGGCTGCGCTTCCGCGGCCGGGGATGCTTCTTCGCGGCCTTCCTTGCGGAGGCGGTCCATGGTTGCAAGGCCTTCGAAGGCGTCCTGGCAATAGAACACCTGCCCCTTGTAGATACCGCGCAGGTCGCCTTCCACGTAGCGCCGGTTCAGGGCCGCGCCGCCGAGGAGCACCGGGAAGTGGAACAGCTCGCGGGCGTTCAATTCCTCCAGGTCTTCGCGCATCACCACGGTGCTCTTCACCAGCAGGCCGCTCAGGCCGATGGCGTTCGCGTCGACCTCCAGCGCCTTATCGATGACGTTCTGAATCGGCTGCTTGATGCCAAGGTTGTGCACGGTGTAGCCGTTGTTGCTCAGGATGATGTCGACCAGGTTCTTGCCGATGTCGTGGACATCGCCGCGCACCGTCGCGAGGACGATAGTTCCCTTGGTCTGGGTATCGAGCTTCTCCATGTGCGGCTCGAGGTAGGCGACTGCGGTCTTCATCGTTTCGGCGCTTTGCAACACGAAGGGGAGCTGCATCTTGCCGGCGCCGAAGAGCTCGCCCACCACGCGCATACCGTCCAGCAGGTGCTCATTGATGATCGTCAGCGGGGCGTAGAGCCCGAGCGCTTCCTCCAGGTCGGCGTCGATGCCACGCCGGTCCCCGTCCACGATGCGCTGTTTCAGGCGCTCGTCCACCGGCAGGGCGGTGCGGTCGACCTTCTCAGCCTTTTCGGCCTCCACGCCTTCAAAGAGGCCGATGAAGTGTGTCAGCGGGTCGTAGCCGTCGGGCTCGTCCGCACTCGGCGGTCGGCGGCGGTCGTAGATGAGGTCCCAGGCCGCTTCGAGCTGGTCTTCGGGAATGCGGTTGAGCGGCACGATCTGGCGCGCGTTGACGATGGCGGCGTCCAGGCCGTGCTCGATGGCTTCGTACAGGAACACCGAGTTCAGCACGCGCCTTTCGGCAGGCTTTAGGCCGAAGGACACATTGGACACCCCCAGCACAGTGTGCACGTCCGGGTATTCAGCCTTGAGCTGGCGGATGGCCTCCAGCGTCTCCATCGCGTCCTTGCGCAGGTCTTCCTGGCCACCGCTCAAGGGAAAGGTGAGCATGTCGAAGAGCAGGTCGGAGGGCTCCATGCCGTAGCGGTCGACCGCGATCTCGTAGATGCGCCGGGCGACGCGAAGTTTCCACTCAGCCGAGCGCGCCTGGCCCTCTTCGTCGATGGTGAGCGCGATGGCTGCGGCGCCGTGGCGCTTCATCAGCGGCAGCAGCCGCGTGATCTTGCGCTCACCGTCCTCCAGGTTGATGGAGTTGACGATGGGCTTGCCGCCATAGAGCTTGAGCGCCGTTTCGATGACCGGCGGCTCAGTGGAATCGAACACCAGCGGGAGCGTGGACTGTGTCCGAAGTTCACGGACGAGCCGGTGCATATCGGGGGCGCCGTCGCGCCCTACGTAGTCCACCATCAGGTCCAGCACGTGCGCGCCTTCACCGGCCTGCTGGCGGGCCAGCCCGACGATGCCCTCGATGTCCCCGTCCAGGAGCAGATCGCGAAAGGCCTTCGAGCCGGTCGCGTTCATGCGCTCGCCGATGACCAGGAAACTGGTTTCCTGCCTCAGCGGTACGGCGGTGTAGAGCGAGGCGCAGGCGGGCCCGTATTCGATGCTGCGTGGCCTGGGGGCGCGCCGCCCGATTGCGGCGATTGCTGCTTCGAAGTGTTCCGGGCGAGTCCCGCAGCATCCGGCGGCGATGTTGGTCCCGAACTCGTCGACGAAGATTTTCTGGTAGCGGGCGAATTCTTCCGCGGACAGCGGGTAGCAGGTCTCGCCGTCCACGAGCTCCGGCAAGCCCGCGTTCGGCCCGACGAACACGGGGCGCCGCGAGTTCTCCGCAAGGTAACGGACGTGTTCGAGCATCATCTCCGGCCCGGTGGCGCAGTTGATGCCGATGATGTCGACCACGTCCATTGCCTCCAGTGCGCTAAGCGCGCAGGCGATGTCGGAGCCGAGCAACATGGTGCCGGTGGTTTCGATGGTGACGCTGGCGATGACGGGGAGCCGCGTATCCATCTCTTCGAACACGTCGGAGATGGCTGCCAGCGCGGCCTTGGTCTGGAGCAGGTCCTGGCAGGTTTCGACTTTCAGCACGTCGATGCCGCCTTCGATTAGCCCGCGCACCTGCTCGCTGTAGCTGTCGAGCAGCTCGTCCCAGTCGGTATGACCGAGCGAAGGCAATTTTGTTCCCGGGCCAATCGTGCCAAAGCTGTAGCGCGGCCATTCCGGCGTGCTGAATTCATCGCGCACCGCATTGAGCTGCTGCGCGGCGAGCCGGTTCAGCTCCCGGACGCGGTCGGCCAGGTCATATTCGGCCAGGACGATCTTGTTCGCGCCAAAGGTGGCGCTGTCGACGGCGTCGCAGCCGGCTGCGTAGAAGCTTCGCTGGATCTTTGCCAGCGCCCCGGGGTCGGTAACGGGAAGGTATTCGTTGCAGCCGTCCTTGCCGCCAAAGTCGGGCTGCGAGCGCAGCGCGAGGATGCTGGAGCCAATCGGCCCCGCCGTGAAAAGCACGGTGTCCCGCAGGCGGTCGAGAAATGGGTTGGATCTTGGTACGTATGCCACAGGACTAGGGTAAACCTGCGGTGCAATTGCGTCTTATCGGTACTGTGCCAGCCATTGCGCGCCGGATAGCGGGGGATAATCTGCTGGAAACCAGCGTCCTGTCGCGGCATGGCTCCGGAAAACCCCTGATGTGCTCGGCTTCGAGGGTGGTGCACAATCGGAAGACGTGGTGGGATCAAAACCGAGGACATTGTGATTGAGACAGTTCGAAACGGGTTTACCTGCTGCCATTGACCGGCTTTCCGCTGCTGAGCGGGACCTCGTCGTCGCCCTCAAGTTCGAGGGCGAATCGGACGCTGAATGCCTGGCCGAGAGCCTGGAGCTCTCCCTGAGCGCCACGCGGAGCACCCTGAGTGTCCTCCGCATGGCCGGTTTGGTTCGCACGCGCAGGGGTGGCGCCAGTTCGGGACGCCGCCGGTTGCAGTACTCGCTCACGGAGGAAGGCCACGGGCTGTTCCCGGCGGCGCACCCGCGAATCGTCCGGGCACTGGCGCAATGTGTCGCGATGGAAGCCCCAGAAATCTGGGGCGCGTTCGTCGACCAGCAGGCGGGAAGGATCGCCGGGCACATGCGCCGGCGCACCCTGGGTAAGGCGCCGCGGGAAGCACTGGATGAGCTTGCCAGGGTCTACCGGGAGGGTGGCTTCCTGGTCGAACTGGAGCACCAGGATGGAGAGTGCGCTGAACTGCGCGTCTATCACTGCCCCTTTGTGGACCAGGCCCGGGTGGATCCCGGGCTTTGCGACCGGGAATTCGCGATCATCGAAGCGGCCGGAGTCGGCGCTATCCGGCGGATGGCGCATCAGCCGTCGGGCGATCGGTGTTGCTCATTTCTCATGCAGAGTCGCTCCGAATCTGGCAGTGAAAACGCATAAGCTTCCGAAAACCGTTTGGCCTGTCTTTGCCGTGGTTTTTACAGATCTGCAATGTCGCGCTTGCCATGCCAATACTCCTCATAAACCATGCAGGTATCTGCGTGCAGTCTCGGACGAAATCCGGTGCATCAGATAATTCGTTGCCTGCATGGGGGAGCTATTGTCCAGCTCGATTAGTCCGGTCCCGAGCGGCCTGGATCGGTTGTCGCCGACTGAACGCGAAATTGTCCTGGTTCTCAAGCGTGAGGGCGAAC
>SLAK01000415.1 GCA_007126855.1 Dehalococcoidia bacterium
GGGAAACTTCTCGCCCTACGACACCCACCCCTGGGCTGGAATACGACGTACTCGTCGAAATTGAGCGTTGCGACCCGGGCGAAGCTATTGGCACAGTCACAAACAACGGTGACGAGACCGTCAACGTGTTCATCGATGTGACCTTCGAGGATGCCGATGGCGTGAAGGTGGGCGACCGCATCGCCACAGCTCGAGCGGTCGCCCCGGGAACCACCCGGGATTGGGATGCTCCGTACCTCGGCATCAACGATTACGAAACCTGTCATGCGCGCATCAGTAGCGTCTTCAGCGCTCCCGATTGATCACTCCGCCATCTCCCGAATCGGACAGGCGCCCCAGGAGCGACCACCGCGGTCGTCTCGAAGACGTCGTGAGCGCAACCCTTCGCTTCCCCGCAAGCGAAGGGGCCGATCTACGCGTGTTTCGCGCATGCCACGCGCGGATCCTGAGCTCAATCCAAAAAAAAGCCGGGGCCGCTTCAAGCCGGCCCCAGCTTTACTTGACTCCCCGGTCCATCGGATTTACTGAACCATCAGGTCCACGTTAACGGGGACGCCGTGGGCGACCATGTCGAAGACCGCCGAGCGCTCCTGGGCACGATCGATGAGTTCCTGGATCTTCTCGGGTGTGGCGTCAGCCTTCACCTTGAAGGTCGCCTTGATGTCGGTGAAGCCGTTGCGGACTTCGTCGGAGATGCCCAGGGCGCCGCGGGCATCCATGTTGCCGTGGAGCGTCGATTCGACGGACTCGAGGCGCACACCGCGCGCAGAGGCGACGTACACGAGCGAGGTGGTGAGGCATGCTGCGAGGGCGTGGAGCAAGTACTCCGCGGGGTTTGCCCCGGTATCGGTGCCAAGGAGCACTGCCGGCTCGCCGGCGTCGATGACAAACGCCGACGTGCGGGACTGGTCCTCCTGGCCTGCGCCGTAGAAGTCCTTGATGGTGCTACGGTTGTGGGCGCCGTTGATCCAGCGGTTGGTGGCCCGGAACTGCATCTTTCCAAGCTCAGGTGTCTCCTTGATGACATCCAGCGTGCCGAAAAGTTGTTCCGTGCTAATGCCGTTGAGGTACTTGGGCTTTTCCGTTACCTGTGTCATTGGTGTTTCCTTTCGATGTTGGTCTTGCCGGCCAGGTATTACCGACAATTGAAGACTACGGGCCAGCCCGGGCGGAGACTTGAAGCTTTGCTGGAGAAGCCATGAAGAGTTTCTGCAGAAGCGGGGTGTGGTGGTGCAAGCTAACGCGAAGACCCCGCAGTATTCGCTGCGGGGTCCATGGGTGGCTGCGACGTGGCGTCATGAGGTCACAGGTCGGACGGAGGCATGGAGAGTGCCACAGCGCCGACGTATTCATAGGCGACATTTGCGGCAAGCGGATGCATGAAGGCCCCGGCGCGCACGTCGCGCCAGTATCGTGAGAGCGGGTGCTTGCTCATGTAGGCGCCTCCGCCGGACATGGTCATGGCACGGTCGACGATGCGCACCGCCGCCTGGTTGATGAACGCCTTCGCGCGCTGCGCCTCACTGAAGACGGCATGAGCGGTTTCGAGGTCGCCGTAGCCTGTCGGGTGTTCGGCGTAGTGCTGGTCGATCATGTGCAGGGCACGGCTGAATATAGCCCGCGAGGCGGCGAGGTCGATCGAGCTTTCGGCTGCGAGATGGTGAAAGGTGCTCCGAACCGCTTCATCTCCCAGGCGCGCGTGTTTTGCCTGTACAGACGAGACGCCTGCCTGGAACGCCGCTTCGGCCACTCCCAGGGATGCTGACGCGTGCGCGGGGCCCGACATGAGCACGTTTTCCAGGAACTCGGCGCTTATCTTGCCGGCGGGCACGCCTTTGCCCGGGCCGCGCGGACTCAAGGGAACGTCCTTGAACGTCACGGTGACGCTCCCCGACGACCGCATGCCCAGCGCATCCCAATCGTCGTGGACAGTGATCCCCGGTGTGTTCCGGTCGACCACGGTGTAGGCGTAGCGCGGGACGCCCTCATCGTCCTTGTAGGTTAGGGACACCGAAAAATGGGTTGCGGCGGGTGCCATGCTGCAGATGATCTTGCGGCCGTTTAACACCCAGTCGTCCCCATGCTTGTGCGCACTGGCGGAATGATACGTCAGCCGCTGGTCGGCCTCGCTAATCGCGGCGGCGATAACCGCCCTGCCTTGCGCGATCTGTGCCATCGTGGCTCCGACCGCCATAGTTCGCGCCCGGTCTTCGCGGTTGCCGGCGATATGCCACTGGCGGCTGAAGGTGAGCATGGCAAGCAGGTGCATGTTCACCCCGAGGGTAATCCCGGCATCGCCGCGGGCGAGCCGGCTGGAAGCCACGATCACGTCGTGAACTGAATCCACGCCCCAGCCGCCACATTCGACCGGCAGCGGCGCGTAGAGGTAGCCGCACTCGCGGAGCGTTTCAATGTGTTCGTGCGGGAAGCGGCCGTTCTGGTCATTGTCCGCAGCAGCTTTGTCGAACTCGGCTGCGAGGTGTTCTGCCGCGTCCACCATTCGACGGCCGGGCATGGTTAGAGGCTGGACTTCGTTTTCCATTTCTGATCATTCCTTTCAAACTGAGGGGGCGGTGGCGATGCGGGCAGAGCGACGGAACCGCCCCACTGCCGCAGCAACCGGACCGCATGTTGCACAGGTGAGAATGGCGACCCGGCGCATTCCGCCTGGGATGGAACCGAATCGGGGCGCGGGCTTGACGATGGACTGGCAGCGAGGGCAGCGAATCACGGCAAATCTCCTTCGCGTCTTGATGGTCTAGGCCACGCCGGCGAGGCGCGCCAGGTTCGCGGCCACCCCGGAGGTGGTCCCGAAGTACGAATATGCGTCGAAGTGACGCCGGCACGTGTGGCAGCTCATCACGGCTGCGGCGCGCGGCCTGGACCGTCCGTTCTGGTAGTCCGGGCCAAACAACGAGTCTGAATGGCAATAAGGGCAGATCACGGCATCCTCCATTGGGGTGGGCGCCGGCGCTACAAGCCCACTTCGCAAATGTGTATGTTCTTTGTACCCGGACTCTTCACCGGTCCGGGGTGCCGACAAAATGACCGTAGCCCTCCGTTAGACGCGAACCTTGAAGTTGCCGTGGAGATTTCTTACAGATCCCGTGGATTCGTATCACTGACTTTTGTACACTCATATCTCGGCCGATCCGGCAGCGTAGTCCGGAGACGCCAGTCGAATGGTCGGTGAACGGCGAGGTAACGCCCGGGAGGGGGCTTGCCGGTGATATACGAATTTGATGACTTCGAGCTGGATACGAGCCTGTACGAGCTGCGCCAGGCCGGGACCCCATGCCGCATGGAACCGCAGGTCTACGAAGTGCTTGCCTACCTGGTGGCCAATCACGATCGAGTGGTGACCAAGGACGAGCTGCTCGACCACGTGTGGCCGGAGCGATACATCACAGAAGCCGCGCTCAACACTCGCCTGATGGCCGCCCGGAAGGCGCTGGGGGACAGCGGCAAAGAGCAGCGTTTCATCAAGACCATCCATGGCCGTGGCTACCGTTTTGTAGGGACGGTGCGAGGGCGCGATGCAAGCACAGCGACCGATTCGCCGGCGCCGGTTGCTTTCCCACTTGCCGCGTCCGGCCCGGGTTTGGACTCGCGCGACGCCGGCGTAATGGTCGGGCGGGGGCTTGAACGGCAACATCTTGAGGATGCGTTCTCCCGAGCGGCGGCGGGAATCCGCCAGGTGGTGTTCGTCACGGGCGAGCCCGGTATCGGCAAGACGACGCTCGTCGATGATTTCGTGGCCGGGCTCAACGGGACCGACGTGCCCTTCGTCGCACGCGGCCAATGCATCGATTACCGCGGCGCTGCCGAGGCCTACATGCCGGTGCTGGAGGCCTTTGGCTTCCTGGCGCGAGGGCCGGACAGCGGTCGTCTGGTGCCGTTGGTGGCTGAGCGGGCACCGACCTGGTTGGCGCAGCTTCCGTGGCTTGTGCCGGCAGACCAGGCCGAAGCGCTGCGCCAGCTCACGGTCTCGAACACGCGCGACCGAATGCTTCGCGAGATGCTTGAGCTGCTGGAGGTGCTGTCTGCGATAAGGCCGGTGGTGCTCGTGCTGGAGGACGTGCACTGGATTGATTACGGCACGCTCGATCTTATCGATGCGATAGCCCGGCGCATGCAGCCAGCGCGATTGATGGTCCTGGCCACCTACCGGCCTTTGGATGTGCACACCCGCGACCACCCGCTCGCACTTGTTCAACGTGAGCTGCGGGCGCGAGGCTATGCCTCTGAGCTGCAGCTCTCAGAGCTTTCGCTTGAGGCGGTCCGGGACTACCTGCAGCGACGGCTGCCCGGCTGCGATTGCCCCGACCTCCTCGCAGAAGTATTGCGCCGTCGCACCGACGGGAATCCGCTATTTGTGGGGAGCCTGCTCGAAAGCTGGATTGCGCGTGGAGCAATTCAGCAGCGTGAAGCCGGATGGACACTCCTGGTTTTCGTTGAGGAACTGGCGGAAGGTGTACCTGAGAGTTTGCGGGACCTGATCGGGCTTCAGCTCGAGCAGATTGACCCGGCTTCGCGCGAGCTGCTTTCAGTCGCAAGCGTTGTGGGTCCGGAGTTCACGTCTGCAGCGGTCGCGGCGGGATCGGGCGAACCGGAAGACATCGTGGAGTCGATGCTTGCCACGCTGGCCGGACGTCGCATCCTGATCGAGGATCGCGGGGCAGCCGAATTTGCGGACGGAACCGTGTGCGGGCGGTTCGCATTCCTCCACGATCTGTACCAGGAAGTGCTGTACAGCCAGTTGCCGCCCGGACGGCAGGTTCGCCTCCATCGTGCGATTGGTGAGTGGCTGCAATCAGCATACGGAACGGGCGGGCCTGACCATGCGGCAGAGCTCGCAATGCACTTTCACCGGGGCAGGGTTCCCGGCATGGCTCTGGAGTATCTGCTCCACCTTGCAGCGCAAGCCCAGGCGCGAGGGGCGCCACGAGAAGCTTTGGAGCACCTGGAGATTGCCAGAGGGCTGCTGGAGAGCTGCGATGCCGCCGCCCGCGCCGCCCACGAGCTTTCCCTCAGGATGCTGCTTCCGACGGCAATGGTCGCGACCCGCGGCTTCGCGGCGCCCGAAGTGGAAGAAGCCTACCTCGACGCTCTCGACCTGGCGGCCGCCACGGGCAACGACGAGGCACGCGCAAGCATCGCGTATTCGCTCGCGGCCCTGCACGAATATCGCGGGCAGCACGAGGAGGCCTATGCGGTGCTCAGCGCTGTTTCTCCGGACGTGGCTGCCAGCGACCGCCTCGCGGTCGAGTACCACGCGTTGCTTTCCTGCACGCACTTCCACCGCGGCGGCTTCTCGGAGACCGTGAGCCATGCGGACAGCGGCTTGTTGCTCGACAAGAGCCAGGCGAGCAACCCCCGGTACGCGGCACTCGGCGAGGACCCGGCCGTGGGCTGCAATGAGTGGTCATCTCACGCACTCTGGTTCCTCGGCTACCCCGATCGCGCGCTGGACAGGGCGCGGGAGGCAATCCGGCTGGCCAGCGTGCCCGAGCGGAGCTAC
>SLAK01000022.1 GCA_007126855.1 Dehalococcoidia bacterium
CGAGTTAGCCGTCGGCATTCGTGGCCGCGGGGAAGGCGTGGTCTGCCTTGCCAAGGGCACGCCAGAGCCGGGCGAAGCGCTCGAAAACACGGCCGTCCGCGAGGTGCAGGAAGAGACCGGGCTGGAGGTGGAGCCGGGGGAATCGCTTGGCACAACGGACTACTGGTTCGTGGCCGAAGGGGCACGGGTGCACAAGGTGGTGTATTGGTGGCTGATGCGGGCGGTCGGCGGAGATGTTGCAAAGCACGACGCAGAGTTCGACGCTGTTCAGTGGCTGCCCGCGCAGGAAGCGCTCGCGCGGCTGACATTCCCCGATGAACGCGTGCTGGTCGAGAAGGGCCTGCAGCGCATCGAAACCATGGCACGCTCATGAGCGATACAGTAGACCTCGTTGTTGTCCGCACCCCTCGCGTCCATATCCGGCGCAAGACCCTGGACGACGCCCTGGACGATTACCGTTGGCGCCGGGACCCGGAAGTCATGCGCTACGACGGCGCGAGCCCGATCACGGAAAGCTACACCGAGTTCTTGCAACGCATGCGGGATGAGTTGCAAGTGCCGAACCCGGGCCGGGAGATGTTTGCCGTGGACACTACCGGCGGCACACACATCGGCAACGTGATGTACTACAACGCGGACACGTCGCGCATCGCCGCGGAGGTCGGGCTGAGCATCGGCGAAACAGCCTACCGCGGCCAGGGCCTGGGCAGCGAGGCGATGACCGCGTTCGTGTACTACCTCTGGAACGCCTACCCGTTCCGGACGCTCTTTCTCCACACACTGGAATGGAACGAGCGTGCGCAGCGCAGCTTCGAACGAGCGGGGTTCCAGGCCACGGCGCGGGTGCAGCGGGCAGCGCACATGTTCGTGCGCATGGAAGTGCGCCGGGAGTGGTGGCTCATGGACTTCGAAGCGGGCCGCATCCCGCGCGCATTGTCCAGTAGCCAGACCGGCCCGCAGCACTGAGCGGCGGCCAAATCTTCACCCGGTGGTCACGCATTCTCCCGGACGGATGGAGGGCCCCGGGGCTTCAAGACACCCCCCACCGGTGCCGAAACCTAGGGTAGGGCCCGCACCAGCGAACAGCATTATGCTCCGCGGCGCCACGGAAGGGGTGGGATGAGCGAGCAGCAGGACTCTGGCCACAGCGCCGTGGCGACGGCCACTGCGCCCCCGAGGGAAAATGCACATGCTGGCGGCGGAGCGTCGCCGCACGACATGCCCGCATTGCCGCCTGCGCCGGAACATATCCATGATCTCGGCGTCCCGGACACCTTTGTCGAAGACCTCTTGCTAAAAACGCTACACCGGACGGCTAACCCTACGCCAATTGGCCTGGCCCAATCGCTGTGCGTCCCCCCGGCCCTCGTGAGGGAATCGTTGACTGGCCTCAAGCGCCAGCGCTTCGTGGAAACTACAACGGCCTCAGGCCGGCTCGAGGCCGAATGGGCGTACCGGCTCACCGAAGCCGGGATGGAAGCCGCCCGCAATGCCTTTGAACGCAGCAAATATGTTGGACCTGTGCCTGTGCCGCTCGGCGACTACCTGCGCATCCTGCATCACGACCATGACGTCGGCCGGCCGGACCCGGTGCGCCTGGCCAAGGCGCTCCAGCAGCTTGTGCTGGCGCGCGACATCGTCGCGAAGGTCTGCCTGGCGCTCACCTCCGGCCGCCCGGCAATGCTCTGGGGAGCCCCAGGCAACGGTAAAACCACCATCCTGGAACTGTGCAGCGAGTCCATCCAGGGCATCGCTCTCATGCCCATCGCGGTGTGGGTCAGCGGACACATCGTCCGGCTCTACGACGACCTGGTGCACATCACTGTGGACGATGCTCAAGGCGAAACCTCCTCGAACGTCGACCGCCGCTGGCTCCGCATCCGCCGGCCCTTCGTGTTCGTCGGCGGCGAACTCCGGCCCGAGGACCTGGACCTGGCCTACGACCCCGCGCTCGGCTACCACCAGGCGCCGCCGCACGTGAAGGCCCACGGCGGTCTGCTGGCGATCGACGACTTCGGGCGCCAGCAGGTTTCGCCCCACCAGCTGTTGAACCGCTGGATCGCGGCGCTGGAGCGCGGCGAAGACACCATGTCGCTAGTCACCGGCGAGCGCATCACGTTCCCCTTCCGGTCGACCATCGTCTTTAGCACGAACATCGAACCGGCGACCATGCTCGAAGAAGCGCACCTGCGCCGCATTCCCTACAAGATCCGCATTCCCGAGCCCACACCGGAACAGCTCGGCGAGATCTTCCGGCGCTTCGCGGGCGCCATGCATGTGGATATCGGTCCCGGCGGCATCGAGACGGCGGTCGAGATGATCCGCCGCGCCAGCCAGGGCAACGTACGGAGCTGCCACCCACGTGACGTCCTGCAGCTCATCGTGGAGGAAGCGCGGTTTGTGAAGCGGGCGGCCACGCTTGAGCCGGGCGCTACGCGGCGCGCCTGCGAGGTCTACTTCGCCAACGACCCGGGGATCATCTCCGCATAAACAGAGCTGGCGGAGATTCAGGCAAGCGGTTCAAGCTCGTAGGAATAGGTCTCGATGACCGGGTTGGCGAGGAGCCGGGCACACATGTCCTCCACGGCCTGACCGGCGGCCGCCCTGTCCTTCGCAGCCAGGACCACCTGGAAGTAGCGCCCGGAACGCACCTTTTCCACGCCTTCGAAGCCCAGGTTTCCCAGCGCGCCGGCGATGGTATCGCCCTCCGGGTCGTTCACTGTGGGCTTGAGGGAGACCTGGACCCGGGCCAGGTAGCGTTCGCTGGTGCTCATTCAGGCAGTTCCTCGCCGGTTAGCATGGTGTAGACCTCACGGTAGCGCTGGCTGGTGGCAGCAACAATCTCGTCCGGGATGGGAGGCGGCGGCTGGCCATCCCGCCAGCCGCTCGCAGCGAGCCAGTCGCGGATCGGCTGCTTGTCATAACTTTCCTGGGCGCGGCCCGGTTCGTATCCCTTCACCGGCCAGAAGCGGCTGCTGTCGGGCGTCAGCGCCTCATCGATCACGATGATCTCTTCGTCGCGGTAGCCGAATTCGAGTTTCGTGTCCGCGATGATGATGCCCCGCTCGGCGGCGATAGTGTGCGCATAGGAGTAGATCGCGAGCGTGCGCAGCTTCATCACGTTCGCGGCATCTTCGCCGGCCATCGCTTCGAGCTCGCTGTAGGTCATCGGCTCGTCGTGGCCCGTGTCAGCCTTGGTTGTGGGGGTGAAGACGGGCTCCGGGAGCCGGTCGCTCTCGCGCAGGCCCTGGCCGAGAGGGACGCCTCCGACAGTCCCGGTTTCGCGGTATTCCTTCCACGCGGAGCCGGCCAGGTAGCCCCGCGCTATGCATTCGACGTCGATGCGGCGAGCCTTCCGCACCAGCATGGACCGGCCATAGAGCTCGGCCGGGATTTCGATCGGCAGGTCCGCCGCGTTCGTTTCATCAACCAGGGCGAGGAAATGATTGGGGATGACTTCCCTGATGCGGTCGAACCACCAGGCAGACAGGCGGGTGAGTACTTCACCTTTGCGCGGGATGCCGATCGGCAGGACGACGTCGAGCGCGGAAACCCTGTCGGTAGCCACGATGAGGAGGCGTTCGTCGCCCAGGTCGTAGGTATCCCGCACCTTGCCCCGGTACTTCGGAGCGTCCACGTTGGTCTCAAGCAACACGTGCTTCATCTTCGATTGCTCGCGCTTTCAGGTAATAGAGAGTGGTGCAGGCAGTGAAGAAGGCGACGATGGGCAGGATGACTATCGCCTGGAGCACTCCCCAGAAGGCCATCCACAGGATCTGGAAACTCCGGGCGCCTTCGCCCATGCCGGCAAGGAGAGACAGGATCACAAAGAACGGCAGGACACATATCGCGGCGAGACCGAGCAGCCCGAGCAATCGCAGCATATTGCCCTGCATGAGGGACCAGCTTCGTCCGAGCGCGCTCCACGGTGACCCGTCCTCGATCATGTACGCGTCGAAGGCTATGGCCAGGCGCAAGAGCAGGTAGGGCATGACGATCAGTCCGATGAGCGTGAGCAGACCGACGCCCACGATCATCACAATGACGGCGATGAGCACGAGAATGCCGCCGATGCGGTTGAAGGCCGGGTCGAGCGCCTCGGTGAGGCTTGGCGGCGAGCCACGCGCAACCCCGGCGACAGCAACGATGGTGGCGGCGCGGGCTACCTGCGTGAACAGCGCTTCGACGGCTGTGATCAGGACCAGGAAAAAGATCATCATCGTGGTCGCGTCGGTCGTGAGCGTGCCCGTCGTCACCACCGGCTCGTGGCGCCAGACGGTGACAAACATCAATGCAGGGAGAAGCGCGGCTATGACCGCCACGGGGATGGTCACCACCACCAGCGGCATCAGCACGGTGCGCCTGTTGTGGTTGATGAGGCTCGCGGCTTCGCGGAGCGTGTCGAAGATCGGGATCGTGCCGCGTTGCAGGCGCCCTGGCCGATCGGGCCGGTGCGGCGCCTCCAGATCTGGCTGCTCGGCGCGCTGCGGGGCTCCCTGGCCTGCTGGCCACGCGGGTCCTTGCCCGCCCGCCGCGCCGGAGTCCTCCTCGCGTCCAGGCTCGGCATCCGTGGCATCACGGAACGGGGGCGGCGGTGGAGCATGCGGTTCCCGCCGAGGCTCGGCCGGCGGCAGGTCCTCCGGCCCGGCTGGTGTCGGCGCCTCCGTCGAGCGCTCCTCAGAGCCCTCACGTTCCTTGTCGGGGGCGCTCTCCCCGGGGGTCTGGAATGGGTTTGGCGGCCGTCGTGTCACAGGCCCAATCGCTCGAAGGTAGCTTTGATGTTTGCGGTATAGAAGTCGAAGTCGAACAGCGCCCGCAGCTCAGCCTCAGGCAGGTGCGCTGTCACGGTCCGGTCGGCAAGAAGCAGGTCGAGGAACGGTATGCGCTCGTTCCAGGCGCGCATCGCGTTGCGCTGCACGATGCTGTAGGCGTCCTGGCGGCTCAAGCCGGCCTCGATGAGCGCAAGCAACACGCGCTGCGAGAACACCAGGCCATAGGAGCGGTCAATGTTCTCGCGCATGTGCTCCGGGTAGACCACCAGGCGCTCGACGATATCGGTGAACAGGGTGAGCGCGTAGTCCAGCACCAGGCAGGCATCAGGGAAGACGATGCGTTCGGTGGACGAGTGGCTGATATCCCGCTCGTGCCAGAGCGCCACGTTTTCCATTGAGGTCACCGCGTAGCCGCGGAGCACCCGCGCCAGCCCGGTGATGCGCTCGCACTTCTCGGGGTTGCGCTTGTGGGGCATGGCGCTGGAGCCGGTCTGTCCTTCGGCAAACGGCTCTTCCACTTCGCGGACCTCGGTCTTCTGGAGCGCGCGAATCTCGGTGGCGAACTTCTCAAGCGAGGCGCCGATGAGCGCCAGCGTTGTCACGAACTGGGCGTGCCGATCGCGCTGGACGACCTGCGTGCTCGCCGCTTCCATCCCCAGGCCAAGCTTGCGGCAGACGATCTCCTCCAGCTCGGGCGGCACAGAGGCATGCGTGCCGACCGTGCCACTGATGGCGCCGACCGCGACGGC
>SLAK01000402.1 GCA_007126855.1 Dehalococcoidia bacterium
ACGATCTGCAGCACCGTCATCAGGTGCCGGTTCCCGCCATACGCGCCGCAGCCCCAGAACCCGGTGTGGATAACCAGGCGCAAAGGTTCGCCGCCATGCAGATGCGCCGTCTCGGCCCGCGCCGCGGCAAAACCCGAAAAGGCCGTCCGCAGAATGAACGCGATCTCCTCCGGCGCATAGCGGCCGCTCCCGTAGGCCGGCGCCTCGATCGCCAGGATATTCGATCGCGTAGGCGGTCGGAGCGGCATCACGGCGCCGCGCACCGCCGCTTCGCTCGCCACCGCGAAATTGTTGCCGTAGAGGCCCGCTGGATTCCCGCCCACGCCCGGCCGCGTCTCTAGCCGGCAGCGCCGTTCCACGCCCGCCACCAGGATCGGCGTCGCCGCCCCATCCTCCACAACCAGCGTGCTCAGACCGTCCTCCAGGAGCGTATGACGCACCGAAGCCAGCGCCGGGTGCTCCACCACCTGCAGTTCGTCCTGCGCAAGCAGCGGCCCCGCGTAATAGGCGAAGATGTCGAAGTTCGCGAAGTTCAGGTGCCAGTGCGCCTCGCCCGTCTCTGGCGGCTCGTACTGGAAGGTGTCCGGCCGCAACTCCACCCGCGTCGATGCTGGCCCTACCGCTCCGGGCAACTCCATCGCCGGCCACTGCGATAGCGCGATCGTCCCCGATGGCGCCGGACCGCCGGCCATCGCCGCCTGGTACGCGGCCACCTTGTTCGGATGCGAAAACGCCGGTGGATAGCGCCTGGCCAGCTCGGCGGCGTCAAACGACCTCCGGTATATCGGTTCGAAAGTCATACTGCAGCGTATGTCCCCGGCGCGACAGCGCGTGTCGGCCCCGCCGCTAGAAATTGTCCGCGCAGAACGGCGCGTATCGCGTTGCCAGCACCGAGTCCCAGCGCTCCAGCGCCTCCGGGTCGTGCACGCCGATCCGTCCCGCCCGCGCCGCGCGTGTTGCCGTTAGTTGCCCGAAGAGCAGCATCGCGAAGGTGTTGATCGTCATCGAAAGGTCCGGCTCACCCGCGGCCAACTGCTTAACGCGCGTACCCTCCGGGCTCAGGTCAATGCTCCAGGTGCCCGCATTCCACGGGCACAGCTCGTCGATCAGGTCCACGCGGAGCAATGCCGCCGACGTGTACCCGCGCGCGTCGATCGCAGCCGGCAGGTCGACGATGCGGGCAAGGATACCGTCGCGCGCCGTGTCCCGCAGCATCCGCGGCTCCTGCAGCAAGTGCGGCAACGGGTCGTCGTCCGGCGCCTGCGGCCAGTCGATAAACCGCGCGAGCCGGAATCCCGAAAGATGCCGCCAGAACGCCTGGTATGCGCGCGGCGTCAGCGCGGCCAGGTCGTTGATCACCAGCCGCTGCCCCGGCTCCGGCGGCTGCCGCTCCGGGTCGTTCCCCGTCGTGTACACGCAATAGCCCAGCGGCTCCCCGTCCTCTTCGTACACCACCACCTGCTTCGCGTCCTCCGGACTCTTCACCGGCGAAAACACACCCGCGCGCCACATTGGCTGGCCCCGGTGCAGTAGCCCCGTGCGTTCCTCGCGGTAGGCCCGGTACAAGTCCACGATCAGGCTGAAGTCCCGCTCCTGGTCCACTTCCCGCACCGTCCCCGGGATCTGCAGCGGTTCCACGAATTCCAGAAAGCGCGGCTCCACCCGGTAGCGGTGGTGCGTGCTCACGATCGCATAGCCGAAGCGCTGGTAGATCTCCGCCTGCGAGGCGTAGAGCACCGCGATCGGCCGCTCTTGCTGCTCGTGCAGCTCCTTGAAGTGTTGTGTGATCAGGCGGCGAAGGTGCCCCTTGCCGCGGTCCGCCGGTGGCGTCGCAACCGTCGTCACCCCCGAGATCGGCACCGCCTTGCCATTGAACCGCATCGTCAGCGGCCAGGAACCATGCACCGCCGCCAGCCGGTCGTCATCGAACACGCAGAGCGACATCTCTGGCGCAAGGTCGCTGATGCTCGTCGGGTCTAAGGCAAGTGCCGCGCTCACCATACGGCGCAGCTCGGGCATTTCGTCGGGCGTGGCGGGCCGTATCTCGATCACCGCACATCCTCCGGAGAAGAGTAGCGGCCAGCATAGCGGCTCAATGCGCATGGCGCAGCCGCGTCGCTCGATCCGTGGCGATTACCGGTAGAAGGTCGTCGTGTTCAGCCGCCCGTAATAGTTGATGAACCGCCCGCCATGCTCCCGCAGGATCCGCGAAATGCGATCCTGGTCCTCCGGCTGCGGTGCGCGCACGGCGAAAACAAAGTGCCCCTCTCGCGCGGCGTGCTTGTAACGGTCCGGATCGCTCCAGTTCGGCACCGGACCGCCCGGAGCCTGTGGTTCGATCCCCAGCGCCCGCATGAACCGCGTGATCAGACCCGGTGCTGGTGCCGCCGTCGTCTCCTCGGCTCGGTTCGCCTCGGCCGCGCTGCCCTCGTTCGCCGCAGGTTCCGCCTCAGGCTCTGGTTCTGGTGGAGAGTCCGCGAGCTTGGCTTGCTGCTGCTTTTGCTCTTCGGGGTCGATAATGGCCGGCCGGTTGCCGATAGAGTCGATCCACGAAGCGCCATCGGGCCCGGCCAGGACGAATACCTCGTCGTCGCCAAGCCCTCTGCGGCGCAGCTCTTCGAACGCACGCCGGGCCTGCGTTTCATCAGTAATGATGGCGAACATGAAGTTCAGGGGGTCGAGTGCCATAGTCTCCAGCCTCGCACACAAGCGCCAAATGCGCGGACACCGTGAACAGAAGCGTATGTATTTTACCGCAAGCCGCAGAGCATCTTCCCAAAAAATCGCGTCTTGGGCACCTCCCCGCCCTCCGGTCACCCCGGAACTGGCTCGAAAACCCGTGATGGGTAACCATAACGAAGCACTGAACGTTATCGGTAGTACCAGCAGCGGTTTCTTCGTTGCGAGGAACTTCATGGCACGACAGCAAGCCAGGCGCAGCGTAAGGGAGCAAGCTCCACCTCCGGCGCGCGCCTTCGCCCCCCTTGATGAGTTCGAAGCCAGCGTGGTGCGCCTCATGGCGGACGGGCACGACCTGCCCGCTATCGCCCGCGCCCTGGGTGTGGATGAAGCCTTCGTCCGCAGCGCCCTCGAAAGGCTCGAGAAACGGCTCGCCGCAATCGACCGGCAACCCCATCGATAGGCGCATCGATCGGGATTGCAGTGCCTTTTTCGGCATGCTACGGTAGCTTAACTGGCGGCTCTACATAAGGTTTGGCCGGCGCGAGAGCGTCTGGGCGGGGCAAAAAATCGCCGTGGCAACGCTGCCACGCCATCGGAAGTGAGCCGTGAAGGAAAATGGGCAAGCCCCCGCCGACAATTTCACCATCGCCTGCGCGTGGTGTTCCAGCATCCTG
The DNA here is from genome assembly GCA_007126855.1 of Dehalococcoidia bacterium. Taxonomy (GTDB): domain Bacteria; phylum Chloroflexota; class Dehalococcoidia; order Tepidiformales; family Tepidiformaceae; genus SLAK01. The sequence continues at coordinate 3,357 of SLAK01000402.1, forward strand.
CAAGAGGGAGGCCCTCAGGTCTCCCACGGTATCTGCGGCGACTGCCTCGAAGATGTGCTCCGCAACCTTCGCGAACAGCTCGAAGCGCAAGATGGTGCGCCATCCGCGCCGCATGCCACCGGTTTAGGCGACGACTGATGCTCGCGTCTTTGCGGCCATCCGCATGCTTCGGGTAAAGGCGCCCTGACTTCACCGGCACGTTTGCCTGAGCCCACGCCTCCCGCACAGTAGGATCGCGATGGCAGCCTCAACGAGCCCGCATGTGTGCCCCTGTACGCGAGGCTGGCGCCCACGCGTTACACTGAAGAAGGACTATGCCAAAGCTCGATTTCATCACCAAAATCCTCGGCGACTCCAACGAAAAGGAAATCAAGCGCCTCCACAAACGCATGGAGCGCATCGAAGCGCTTGAGCCAGAGGTCGAACGCCTCTCTGACTACGACTTGCGCGCGAAGACCGACGAGTTCCGGGAGCGCTTCGAGGATGGCGAAGAACTCGACGATATCCTCCCCGAAGCCTTCGCCGTGGTTCGCGAAATGGCGTGGCGGCTCGTCGGCGAAAAACCCTACCCCGTCCAGCTCATGGGTGGCATCGTCCTCCACGAAGGCAAGATCGCCGAAATGAAAACCGGTGAGGGCAAGACCCTCACCGCCGTCGCGCCCGTCTACCTCAACGCGCTTACCGGCGACGGCGTCCACATAATCACCGTCAACGACTACCTCGCCCGGCGCGACGCCGCCTGGTATGGCCCCGTCTATCGTGCGCTCGGGCTCACTGTCGGCGTAGTCCAGAACAACGGCGTCTCCTTCATCTTCGACCCCGACATGGAAGCCAGCGATGCCGAACGCCAGGGCGGCTTCGAACAGTTGCGCCCCGCCGAGCGTCGCGAAGCCTACGCCGCCGACATCACCTACGGCACCAACAACGAATTCGGCTTCGACTACCTCCGCGACAACATGGTCCGCGAAGTTGAGCAGCGCGTGCAGCGCGGCCTCCACTACGCCATCGTCGACGAGGTCGACAACATCCTCATCGACGAAGCCCGCACCCCGCTCATCATTAGCGGCCAGGCCGAAGAAGCCAGCCAGACCTACACCCAGTTCGCGCGCGGCGTCCGCGGCCTCCAGGAAGACGTCGACTACATCGTTGACCACAAGGCCAAGCACGTCGCCCTCACCGAAGACGGCATCGACAAAGTCGAGCGCAACATCGGCGTGCGCGACCTCTTCGAAGGCGACTCCCGCCTTGCCCGCCACCTCGAAGCCGCCCTCGATGCCGAATACCTCAAGCGCGCCGACCGCGACTACGTCGTCCGCGACGGGGAAATCGTCATCGTCGACGAATTCACCGGCCGCATGATGCCCGGCCGCCGCTGGAGCCACGGCATCCACCAGGCCGTCGAGGCCAAGGAAGGCGTCCGCATCCAGCGCGAGTCCATCACCTACGCCACCATCACCTTCCAGAACCTCTTCCGCCTCTACGACAAGCTCGCCGGCATGACCGGTACCGCCGAAACCGAGGCCGAAGAGTTCGCGAAGATCTATGACCTCGAAGTCGTCGTCATCCCCACCCACAGGCCCATGGTCCGCGTCGATCACTCCGACGTCGTCTACGTCAACGAACGAGCCAAGTTCAACGCCGTGGTTGAAGAGATCGTAGAGATGCACGACCAGGGCCGCCCCGTCCTGGTGGGCACGACCTCCATCGAGAAGTCCGAATACCTCGCCGCCCAGCTCATGCGCCGCGGCATCCAGCACGAAGTGCTTAACGCGAAGCAGCACGAACGCGAAGCCGGCATCATCGAATTCGCCGGCCAGCCCGGCGCCGTCACCATCGCCACCAACATGGCCGGCCGCGGTACCGACATCAAGCTTGGCCCCGGCGTCCCCGAAGCCGGCGGCCTCCACGTTATCGGCACCGAGCGCCACGAATCGCGCCGTATCGACAACCAGCTTCGTGGCCGCTCCGGCCGCCAGGGCGACCCCGGCTCCAGCCGCTTCTTCGTCTCCTTCGGCGATGACATCATGCGCCGCTTCGCCCCCGACTGGGTCGCCGGCATGATGGGCAAACTCGGCATGACCGAAGACATGCCCCTCGAATCCCGCATGGTCACCCGAGCCATCGAACAGGCCCAGACCAAAGTCG
>SLAK01000239.1 GCA_007126855.1 Dehalococcoidia bacterium
GCGGCTTCCGCGTCAACGCGCGGAAGATCTTTTCCAGCGGTTCCCCGTCCGGAGACCTCCTCATGACGATGGCGCTCTACGACGACCCGGCGGAGGGCCGTGTGGTGCTGCACTTCCCGCTGTCGTTAAAGGCCGAAGGCGTCCGGGTGATGGACAACTGGCGCGCGATGGGTATGCGCGGCACTGGATCGCATGATGTGGTGATCGACGGGGCGTTCATCCCGGAGGAGTCGGTGGCAGGACGGCGGCCGCCGGGCAAATGGGTCGGCCTATTCCATATCGTGGCAGCGCAGGCCCTACCGCTGATCTACTCGGTGTACGTTGGCATTGCCGAATCGGCGCGGAACCTGGCGATCGAGAAGGCGGCGAAGAAGCGCGACGAGCTGGACGTGCAGCTGCTTGCCGGAGAGATGGAAAACGAGCTTCGCACCGCGCAGATCGCGCTGGAAAGCTCGATAGACCTGGCGGCAACTGGCACACCGGGCCCCGAGCTTACGAACGAGATCCTGATCCGCCGGACGCTGGCGGGCAATGCGGCGATCCGGACGGTGGAGAAGGCGATGGAGCTCGCCGGGGGAGCTGCGTACTTCCGGTCGTCCGGACTGGAGCGGTTGTTCCGCGATATGCAGGCGGCGCGCTACCACCCGCTGCACGAAAAGCGGCAACACCTGCATTCGGGGCGCCAGGCACTCGGACTCCCGGTGGATTAGCCGGCGAGCGATGAGGCGGTGCGCCGGCGGAGATCGACCGGCGGCGCGCTAGCGGGCCATGAGGAAGGCAAGGTGCACCATGGGGCGGACGGACATGCCGCTGACGCCTTTGGATATCCAGCCTTTCTCGGAGGACATGTTGTCGACGCCGGCGATATCGAGATGGATCCACGGGGTATCGCGGACGAAGCGCTCGATGAACTTGGCGCCGACGATGGTACCCGCGCCACGGTTGGCGGTGCCGATGTTCTTGATGTCGGCGACGTCGCTTTTCACCAGCTCGTCGTAGTCCTTGTACATGGGGAGGCGCCAGGTTTTCTCGCCGGCGACCTGGGCGGCGGATTCGAGCCTGGCGGCGAACTCATCGTTGTTGGTGAGGATGGCGTAGCAGACATCGCCAAGGGCGGTGGTGACGGCGCCGGTAAGGGTGGCCACATCGACGATGCGCTTTGCGACGAGCTCGCGGGCCCAGCAGATTGCATCGGCGAGGACGAGGCGGCCCTCGGCGTCGGTGTTGAGGATTTCGATTGAGGTGCCGTCCATGGCGGTCACCACATCACCGGGCTTGGTGGCGGTGCCGCTCGGCATGTTCTCTGTGAGGGCGCCGATGGCGAGCACGTTGACGTTCGGCTTGAGCGCGGCGATGGCCTTCATGGCGCCGATGACGGACGCGGCGCCGGTCATGTCGGCCTTCATGGCATCCATGTTGGCGGCGGGCTTGATGCTGATGCCGCCGGTATCGAAGGTGATGCCCTTGCCGACGAGCGCCAGGTCGTAGCCTTCTTCATCGCGGGGGCGGTAGGACATGCGGATCATCTTGGCCGGTTCGGCGCTGCCGCGGGCGACGGAAAGGAAGGAGCCCATGCCTTTCTGCTCGGCGTCGGCTTCTTCGAGGACTTCGAATTCGAGGCCACCGGCTTCGGCGACCTGGCGCGCCTGCTCGGCGAGGATGGTGGGGGTCATGTGGTTGGACGGCGTGTTGGCCAGGTCGCGCGTAAGGTTCGTCGCCTCGGCAAGGGCGACGCCCTGCGCAACGCCCTCTTCCAGTTCGGCAACCTTCGACTCATCGTGCTCGACGATGACCAGGGCTTCGATTTCGCCGCCGTTGTTGTTCTGGTCGTTGTTCTTCTTGAAGCGGGTGAAGCGGTAGGAGCCGAGGATCGCGCCTTCGGCGATGGCGCGGGCACAGAGGCGGGGATTCAGGCCGCCGATACCGGCGCCATGGGCGAGCGTGGTGACGGTCTTGATGCCGGGTTTGCGCAGGGCGCGGACGAGGTTGGCAGACAGGTTGCGGATGGCGTCGTAGTCGAACTCCTCGCTCTTGCCGAGGCCGGCGACAACCATGCGCGGCGGTGTGGCGCGCCCTTCGGTGTAGAGGGTGACGATCTCGCCGGTCTTGCCTTTGAGGTCGCCGAGCTCGATGAGCCGGCTGATGGCGCCGCCGAGGGCACGGTCTGCGGCGCCGGTCCCGCCGCCGGGCGCGGTGACGCCCTCGAAAAGGTTCACTATCGCTGCGTCGGCAGCAATGGAGGTGATATCGCCCTGCTGGACACGAACTTCCACGCTGTATCGTCTCCGTCGAATTAGTCTTGGGTGGGAGTGTACCGGCCGGGGCCGAGATGTGCGCGGCGCAGGTTGCGGTGTAAGCCGGGGAATCCGCGGTTGTGATGGGGGACGATGCGGCGAGCTGGAAGGCGTTTTGAGCAGTATCGGCGTCCGAAATAAGGTACGGACAGATGTACGCGCGTTCGACGCACAAGACGGTCCGCACGACCTACCGGATCTGGAGAGTGACGGGCAAGTACGGCCTGCACGAGCTCGTGCTGGTGGTGCTTGCTTTCCTGGTGTACTTCTCGATCCGGGCGGCGGTGGTTTCGCGGGCGGGGGATGCGCTGGTGAACGCCTATGACGTGATCGCGTTCGAGAAGGCGCTGGGGATTTATTGGGAGCACCAGATGCAGGCGTGGATCCTGGACCACTACCTGGCGATCCGGGCGATGAACTGGATTTACTTCTGGGGCCACATGCCGGTGATCGCAGCGTTCGCGGTGTGGCTGTACTTTTCGCGGCGACGGACCTATGTGCTGATGCGGAACGCATTCTTGCTTTCCGGGGCACTCGCGGTGGTGGTCTACGCGACCTATCCGCTGGCGCCGCCGCGGCTGGTGCCGTTCGAGGGATTTGTGGACACCATGGCGATCTTCGACCGTGTGGGTTACCAGATGCAGGAGACTGAGTGGTTCGTGAACCCCTATGCGGCAATGCCGAGCATGCACTTTGGCTGGGCGATGTTACTGGGCGGGGCGGTCGCCTGGGTGGGGCGAAGGCTGATCCTGACGGTGCTCGGGATCGCATGGCCGATCGCGATGTTTTTCTCGATCGTGCTGACGGGGAACCATTTCATTGTCGATGCCGTTGCCGGGGGCATCGTGGCGTTTGCGGGGCTGGGGCTGGCGCTGGGTTTGGAGCGGGCGCGGCCACACGTGGTCGCCTGGATGCGGGCGCGGATACCCGGGCTGGAACATGCGATGGTGAGGGATTAGGTGGCCCTCATCCCCCGGTCGCTTCTCCCGCGGGGAGAAGGGGCGATCGGAGCCGGGGCAGGGGTTGAGCTGGTCAGTTATGGCTGCGGTAGAGCGACAGGGGAAGGAGCGGGGCGAAGATCTCGACGACGAGCTCTTCGAGGCTGGGGGCCCACTGTTCCCAGGTGCCGCGGGCGTAGGCGGCCTCCGGGGAGGAGAGCGTGGCCTGGATGGTTTCGGCATCTTTAAAGGTGTAGATGCCCAGGCAAGCGCCTTCGCGGGTGCGGGCGGACTGGATGGAGCGGAAGCCGGGAATGCGGCGCACGTCGCGCAGATGCACGGTGGAGAACCACTGCTGGAAGGCGTCGCGCTCTTCGGGCAGCGGGACGGCGCGGACGAGCAGGAAGGGGAGGTGTGGGTCCACTAGTCGCTTTGCATCACGAGGGAGGTTACGAGGTCGAGGGACGGCCCCGGGTCAAAGCGGGAATCTACAACGATTAGCGGTATGGAGAAGGGCTGGACGCGCTCGCGCATACGCTGGTAGACATCGACGTCGGCCTCGGAATGGCCTCGCCGGCCGCGGGAGAGGCGTTCGACGACTACATCTTCCGGCGCGGTGAGGCGGACGGCGATAACGCGGGCATCGTGGTCCCGGGCGCAGCGAAGGAAGCGCCGGCGATCGCCCTTCGTGAGGCTGGTGGCGTCGAGGATGGCGACGCGGCCCTGGTCCAGCGCGCGGGCGACGTTGCGCTCGGCGATACCGAAGACGCGGGCGCTTTCGCCGGGTTCGTAGGTTGGCTGCCGGGAGAGTGAGCGGCGGATGGCGTCGCTTTCGATGACGGTGGCAGGCAGGCGGCGCTTGAGCGCCTGGGCGAAGGTGGTCTTCCCGGCGCCAGGCAGGCCGGAGAGGAGGACGAGCGCGGGCTGGCGAGGATCGTTGCCGGTGATCATGGCGTGTGCTAGCGTAACTGGTTGAGATAAGAGGCAAAGGAAGACTCGAGAGAAGGGTTGCTTACCAAAGAGCGCAAGACCGAAATCATCGACGAGTTCGCCACGCATGAGGGCGATACGGGTTCGCCAGAGGTGCAGGTCGCACTGCTGACGGAGCGGATCAAGTATCTGACCGAGCACATGAAGGCGCACAAGCACGACTACCACACCCGGCGCGGGCTCCTGAAGCTTGTTGGGCAGCGCCGGCGGCAGTTGCGCTATCTCAATAGCCGCGACGTGAACCGATACCGGGAAGTAGTTGCACGGCTGGGCCTCCGCAGATAAGCGGGGGCTCTTTTCGTTTCCGCGCCAGCGCGCCACCCGAAGACTACGCAGCCACCTTCGCCTCGGCGATCGGCCTCACTCCCACCTATGCGCATCCGGAACCCGGAGCGCCCGCAGTGCAGTACCCGGCACCATTCGCAGAGCAGGAAAGCAAGAACAGTAGCGATGCAGACATACGAAGTAGAAGTAGACGGCAAGACGATCACCATTCAGCACGGCATTTTGGCGCAGCTCGCCAACGGGGCCGTAACCGTCAGGCAGGGCGATACGGTTGTGCTGGTCACCGCATGCATGGACGACCCGCGACCGGGCATCGACTTCTTCCCCCTGACGGTGGATTACGAAGAGCGCCTGTATTCGGTGGGCAAGATCCCGGGGGGCTTCCCGCGGCGTGAAGGGCGTGCGAGCGCGGAAGGCATCCTGGCCATGCGGCTGACGGACCGGCCGCTGCGGCCGCTCTTCCCGAAGGGCTTCCGGAACGAAGTGCAGATTATCGCGACGACGCTCTCGGCCGACCGGGAGAATCCGCCGGACACGCTGATCACGGTTGGCGCGAGCGCGGCGCTGGGCATCAGCGATATCCCCTTCAACGGGCCGGTGAGCAGCGCCCGCGTGGGGCTGATCGACGGCGAGTACCGTGTGAACCCGACCTTCGAGGAAATCGAGCGGGCGGAGCTGGACATCATCGTGGCAGGGACCAAGGACGCCGTGGTGATGGTGGAAGCAGGGGGCCGGGAGACAACCGAGGATTCGGTGCTCGAAGCGATCGAGGTCGCCATGGAGGCGAACCGGAAGATCATCGAGGTGCAAGAGCAGATGGCGCGCGATGCGGCGCCGGAGAAGAAGACGTTCGTGGTCCACGAGGACCCGCAGGACGCGCTGGAGGCTGTGGAAGAGGCCATCAAGGACCGCATCGACGAGCTGGTGGCATCGGCGGCCAGCGAGCGTAGCGATGCGAACAAGCGCCTGCAGGAAGAACTGCTGGAAC
>SLAK01000023.1 GCA_007126855.1 Dehalococcoidia bacterium
CACATCGCCGGCTGCCGCCAGGGCCCTGTCCGGATCCGGGATGTCGCGGGCTTCCTCGATGCGTGCTTCGACATCCGGGGAGATCAGGCCTGCGAGCAGGCGGTGGAACTCGGCGCTTGACTCCGCAGTGTAGGTACCGGAGCCGATGATGACGACGGGCGGGGCACTGTCCGGGTGTTCGGCTGCGAATGCCAGCGCGAGCGTTGCGCCCCACGATGAGCCGACCAGGGCGGGTCGTGTGCCCTCGCAGCGCGTCTCGATCACCTCCAGAAGATCTGCAATGTGGACGGCGACGGTGAGCGGGATGTCGCCGCTGCGTCGCTGAAATGGCTCGAAGAGCCGATACGCGGCCGAGAGTTCGCGGCCGAGTGGCGCCATGGTCCCGGGCGCGCCCGGCCCGCCATGCAGGAGCACGACGGGTGGACCGGAGGTGCCGTATTCGCGCGTTTCGAGCATGGAGCCACCCCCGGCGTCGTGCCGGGCCGCCACGCCTGCTATGGCGTTGGTTTAGCCGCGCGGCAGCCCCAGTCCGCGCGTGGCGATGATGTTCCGCTGGATCTCGCTGGTCCCGCCGGCGATGGTCGAGGCAACCGTCTGCAGGTAGCTTGCGGGGGCGCGGCCCTTGAGCGGCGCGGTCTTGTCATCGGTGAGCTGTCCCGAGAGGCCGAGCATGCCCATGGCGGTGCGGGCGATGCGCTGGCCCAGCTCGGAGTTGAAGAGCTTGGCTATAGACGCTTCATAGTTCGGGACCATGCCGTTGGCCTGCAGGGTCACGACGCGGTAGCTGAGCATGCGCGCGGCGGACGCCTCGATCCAGCGGTCGGCGAAAGCGGACCTTCCGGCGGCGTCCAGCCCGCCGCGCTCCTTCACATAGCGCATGTAGTATTCGAGGAGCTGCCGCTGGCCGACGGCGTTGCCGATGGACGAGCGCTCGAAATCGAGCGTGGTGGTGCCGATGTACCAGCCGCGGTTGACCTCGCCGAGCACGTTTTCGTTGGGCACGCGGACATCTTCGAAGAAGACTTCGTTGAAGTTGTGCATGTTGCCCATGTTGACGAGCGGCTGAACGGTGATGCCCGGGCTCTTCATGTCGATGAGGAAGTAGGTGATGCCGCGGTGCTTGGGCGCGTCGGGTTCGGTGCGCGCGAGCATGAACATCCAGTCGGCGGTGTGGGCGCCGGAGGTCCAGATCTTCTGGCCGTTGATGACCCAGTCGTCGCCGTCCTTGACCGCGCGGGTCTGGAGGCTGGCAAGGTCGGAGCCGCTGCCGGGCTCGCTATAGCCCTGGCACCACTGGACTTCGCCGCGAAGGATGGCGCCCAGGTGCTCCTTCTTCTGCTCTTCGGAGCCGTGGATGATAATGGTGGGGCCGATCATCGAGGTGCCCATGCCGCCGACATTGGGGACACGCGACTCCGCGAACTCCTCGTTCATGATGAACTGCTCCATCACACCGAGGCCGGCGCCGCCGTATTCCTTCGGCCAGGCCGGCGCAATCCAGCCCTTTTCGGCCAGCTTCTTGCGCCAGGCGTCCAAGCGGGGGTCTTTGCCCCGCTGCATGGGTGCGCCGACGTCGTCGATCGGCTCCGGCTTTTCGCGCTCCAGGAAGGTGCGGATCTCGTCGCGCCATGCGGCTTCTTGGGGTGTGTCGCGGAAGTCCATAGAAGGCGTCCCTCGCAGGAATTTGTGGTGGCGGGAGCGTAGCAGGTGGCAACGCTGACGTAAACGGGAGGGGAGGGATGAGGGATGAGTCCAGATGGCGGGGCGCCACGATGAAGGATGAAAACGGCCAGGGGGCGAACCCTCACCCTCGCTCCCTCTCCCTTGCCAAGGGCGAGGGAGGCCGGAGCGGCGAAGCGAGCCTGACCGCTATTTTCCGAGCAGAGATAGTCGCCTACCGTTCCGCGCTGCCGGCCGCGACGCCCGCATCCGCCTGCACCGGGTGGCGGAACCAGGCCCAGGCGAAGAACACCATCCCCAGCGCCACAACAATCGCCGCCATCACATAGGCCGGCCGGAACCCGAACGCTTCCACCACAATGCCCAGCGCCAGCGAGCCCAGGCTGATGCCCAGGTCCATGCCCATGGTGAAGGTGCCCATAGCGCGGCCACGCACCGCAATGGGGGTGCGGTCAACAGTGAACGCCATCATCGCAGGCTGGAAGGTGCCCATGCCGATGCCCCAGAGCGCGGCCGCCACAAAGAGCATGAAGACATTGTCGGCCGCGGCGATCACGAGCAACGTCGCTACGAGGGCGCCGATGCCGGGGAGGATGACGGCGGCCCTGCTGACGCGGTCCATGAAGGGCCCGACGGTGAAGCGCATGAGGATGACGAAGACGGCATAGGCGATGAAGAGCGCGCCCGGGTTTTCCAGCCCGACATCGCGCGCGAAGAGCGGCAGGAAGGTGACCATGCCGGCGAAGGCGAAGGCGCTGGTGAAGCTCACCAGCGCGGGCATGGCCGCTTCCTTCGCGAAGAGATCGCCGAAGCCCGGGCGCTTTGGGGGCCCTTCGAGCTTCGGCCGGGATTCCGGAAGCCGCGTGGCCAGCACCATGGCAACAACGCCGATGGCCGCTGCCACCAGGAACATGGTGGTGAAGTTGAGCTCGCCGGTCCGGGCGCCCGCGAGCCAGTCGAACCGGTCCGTGAACAGGTCGTCGAAGCGATTGAACACGCTGGCGTGGATGATGTAGCCACCGAGGGCAGGGCCGATGGCGAAACCGACGGCGTTGGATAGCGCGAAGTAGCTCAGCACCTGGCCTCGCTTTTCGGGGGGCGCCATGTCGGCGATGTAGGTAGTCGCGGCGGTGATGACGGTTGCCAGGGAGGCGCCTGTCAGCAGCCGCAGCGGGAACACGGCCGCGGGACTGGTCACGACGTTATAGAGCAGGCAGTTGACGATGAAGATGGCGAGCCCTGCCACCAGCACCGGCTTCCGGCCACGCCGGTCCACGAAGTAGCCAACGAAGGGGCGTAGGGCGAGCGATGTCAGACTGGAAATGCCGATGAGCAGGCCAATCTCGCTCTCGCGCCCTCCCAGTTTTTCCAAGAAGAAGGGTAGTGTGGGAAAGAAGAACAGATAGCCGCTGAAGAAGAGCAGGTTGATGAGCGTGACAGCCAGCAAGGGGCCGGTGAGGGTGCGTCCTGAACCTGGTTCGTCAGAGGGTGTGGCCATAATTCGTCGCAGCGAAACTATTGCGTGGCCGCGATAGTGCGCCCGCGCCGTTGGAGTGTCAAGACACGGCCAGTTGCACAGCCGGCGACGAGGGCCCGGGCAAACTCCAGCCCTCCATCCACACCGCCAGTGCGATGACTTTGCAAGAAGCAGGGGTTGACCCGGCCACTACACTGATCAGCGGATCTTCACCGGCAACGCCCGGTTTGCTCCCGCCGCAGCGAAGCCGGCCGGGGGCGGGAAACCCTCTTTTGTCCCGGAAATCTCACAATCAGGAGCGCCGATGACGACCGACGTTGTCCAGGAACACTATCGCCGCCTCAGCTCGAACTACAACGACCTGCTTAGCTACTCTCCCGACTTCGTACGCTGCCTCACTTCCCACATGATCGAGAAACTGCGCCTGCACGAGGACGATGTCCTCGTTGACCTCGGCTGCGGCACGGGCATCTATTCGCTCGACATCATCCGCCAGGTACCGCTCCGCGAGCCCGTGATCGCGGTGGATCCCTTTGAAGAAATGCTCCGGCACATCCCGGCCGAGGCCCCAATGCAGCGGGTCGCCGAGGATGCCGTGTCTTTCACCTCGCGCCCCGGCCAGTACAACAAGGTGCTGATGAAGGAAGCCATCCACCACATCAGGGAGCGCCGCCAGCTCTTCCAAGACCTGTACGAGCGCCTGCCCTCGGGCGGCATCGCACTGCTGGTGCACGTGCCGCCGCGCGTGGACTACCCGCTGTTTTCGAGGGCACTGGAACGCTGCCTCACCTGGCACGCCGACCCGGACGAACTCGTGGGCCTGCTCGACGGGACCGGCTTCGATGTTGAACGCGACGGGGTGGACTACCGGCATACCATCCCGAAGGACCGTTACATCGAGATGGTTCGCAACTGCTACATGTCGGTGCTCAGCAGCTTCGAGCCGGATGAGATCGAGGCGGGCGTCGCTGAGATCGAAGAGCGCTACGCCGGCCAGGACACGCTGCGCTTCACGGACCACTTTGACTACCTGACCGCCGTGCGGCCGTAGACAGCCGGCCCGTAGCCTGCTTCGGGTGGGCGGCGCACGGTATGGTTGCATCGCGGGTCGCTGCTCATGGCGGGGGCCGGGGGTCGGCAAGCATGGCGGAGCTTTATCCGGAAATCGAACCCTACGACCATGGGCTGCTCGATGTGAGCGACGATCAGCGCCTCTACTGGGAGGTGTGCGGCAACCCCGGCGGCAAGCCGGCGGTGGTGCTCCACGGCGGCCCTGGATCGGGATGCTCGCCCGTCTCGCGACGCTACTTCGACCCCGGCCGGTACCGCATAATCCTCTTCGACCAGCGGGGCTGTGGCAGGAGTCTGCCACACGCGAGCGAGACCGCCATCGACCTCGCTACCAACACTACGCCGCATCTCATCAGCGACATCGATGCAGTCAGGAGGCATCTCGGAGTCGAACGCTGGCTTGTCTTCGGCCAATCGTGGGGTTCCACGCTTGCGCTGGCCTACGCCGAACGACATCGCGAGCGCGTGACGGAGCTGGTGTTGGGCAGCGTTGTGACAACCACCCGCCGGGAGATCGACTGGCTGACGCGAGGCGTCGGCCGATTCTTCCCAGAGGCGTGGGAACGGTTTTGCGCCGGTGCCCCGGAGGCTGGCGGTGTTAACCTTGCGGCTGCGTACCAGCGGCGACTCTTCGACGATGATCCGCAAGTGCGGGAGCGTGCGGCACGGGATTGGTGCGACTGGGAGATGGCGGTCGTGGACTCGATCCCGGGGCACACGGCGCATCCGCGATACGAGGACGCCCGCTTCCGGCTGGCGTTTGCGCGCATCGTAACCCACTACTTTGCCCATGGGGCAGGGCTTCGCGAGGGCAAACTCCTGGACAACGCGCCTAAGCTGACAGGGATCCCCGGGGTACTGGTCCACGGAAGGCTCGACCTCGGGAGCCCGCTGGAGACGGCATGGGAGCTGGCAAAGGCGTGGCCGGACGCCGAGCTCGTAATCGTCGAGACGGCCGGACACGACGCGCGCGACCCGGGCATGGCTGAAGCGCTCGTCGCCGCGACGGACCGGCTCGCGGCGAGCCGCTAATCGCGGCGGGCAACCCGGAAGATGGTGGTGTGGCGAATGCGCGCCAGGTGCGCGCCATCCTCGCCAAGGATGAGGCCATCTACCACGGCATAGTGGTGGCCCTTGCGCTCGAAGGCATCGACGAAGCGACCGGCGACGGTCACCTCCTGCCCAACGCGGGCCGGAGCCAGGTGCTGGATCTCGCTGCGGGTGTGGATGGCGGGGCCATAGACGTAGGTGTGCCGGAG
>SLAK01000240.1 GCA_007126855.1 Dehalococcoidia bacterium
AATCTCAACGACATTGGGAACCTGCAAATCTCCGAGCCGGACTTCGACTTCAAATTCGGGCTGGACCTCGACACCCTGGTCTTCGGTACGTTCGAGTTCTCTCGCTTTATCGGGCGCCTGCTTGAGCAGAGCGACATCATCGCCAGCGATCTCCCCTTCATCGGCGACGAGCTGCGCGCCCTCGCCACCATCGGCGCCGACCTCCGCCAGGCGTCGGAGCAACTCCGCGACGATTGGGAGGAACTGAAGAACGAGGAAGACGGCGCCCAGACCTTCGTCGACGGCATCGAGGAGGCCCTGGAGGGAATCCTGTGTCCGAATTGCATCACGGTGGTTCTCGTTGACGACGAGGGCGAATCCACCACCACCTTTGCGGACGCCGCCGGCATCGAAGTTCGCCTTGAGTTCGCGGGCCAGCTATCCGCCAACCCTTCGCTCGATGCCGGTCTCGACCTCAGCCCCGTCTTCGCCCTGGACCTCGCGACCAACTTCGAGGGCGCCATGGGCTACAGCCTCGACGTCGTGCTCGGCCTTTCCATCAGCGATGGTTTCTACGTGAAGGCTGGCGACAGCCAGGGCGATGACGTCCTCCAGCTCTACGCCGGGCTCACGGCGAACGACATCGACGGCGGCGCCAGCCTGCTCGGCATTAGCGCGCGCATAGAGGATGGCTTCGCAGGCATCACCGGCGGCCTTGGGCCTGGCGGAAACGCTGCCGGGTTCGCGGTCTCCATCGACGACAAGCTCAGCCTGCGTGCGCTTTCCAACCGTAACCGCAGCGTCGACGACATCATCGGCGTCCGATTCGACGGCCAGGTGAAGGCCGACCTGCCGATCCGCTTCGATGCGGGCGACATCATCGCCCTCAGCTTCCCAATCCACTTCTTGATGGGCTTCGACGACGGCAGCTTCAGCACCCAGCTCGCCATCGGCTGCGGGCCGGAGGCTCCCGATGAGCTTTGCACCGATCCCGCGGGCATCATCCTCGACGCCAGCACCGTCGTCGAAAACGTCATCGATCCCGTATTTGGCGAACTGCGGAAGTATAACCCGCTGGGTTCCCATGGAGGCAGAAATCCCCTCCACACCTTGCTCACCACCGAGGTTCCTGTCCTTGATGTGCAGGTTATTGAAATCCTGAGCGGTAGCGCGTTCAACCTCGAGACGTCGCCAGCGTTCAAAGCGGTCGAGTTCCTTCTGAATCTCGATAACCTCGAACCACCCGGCGATGACGAAAAAGCCGGTGAGATCGACTTCGGCTGGGTTTTGGTGCTTCCGGAATTCGAAAGCCATATCAAGTCGTTTGAAGAGATCAGTGCGCAGTCCGGGGCACAGTCCCTCACGCTCATTCTGGAGACCCTCCAGAGCTTGATCGGCGGGAGCTCCGATGTCTTTGCCTCCAGCGCGCCTGGTTCCAGCACCGGCGCGATCAACGCCTCATACACGAGCGAGGACACATCTCCGCTCGAAGGCTCCGCGACCGCCGAGGACATGGTGTATGCGGCGAGCCTTGGAGGGGCAATCAGCTTCCCCTTCCTGCAGGACCCGGGATCGCTGATCATGCTGCTCCTCGGTGGGGAGCACGGCGGTACGGTGACCTTCATCGAGGTCGATATCCCCCAGATCACCCTTGGCCCGAGCATCAACTTCGAAGCTACGTTGTTCAAACTCGACATCGGCTTCCTTGATGGCGACCTGAAAGTCGCCCTCGTTGGCGGACTTGGACTCACCTTCGATGTTGGCTTCGGCTACGACTCGACAGGCATTCGGACCGGCAACCTCCTTCACGGCTTCTACCTCATGGACAAGGACGGACCGGAGATTGCACTCGGCGGGAGCATCAACGCCACTGTGGACGGCAAGTTCAGCGTTTTGTTCGGCGCCTTTTCTGTGAAGTTCAGCGGTGGCGGTGGCGCCAGGGCACAGGTCGGCCTGGATCTCTTCGATGACGCCATCGCGCTGCCCGAGCCAGGGCGGAACGACGGCAGGCTTCATCTCCATGAGATCACCATCATTGCCGACTCCTACAGGGCGCCGTTCGGCCTGAACGACGGGCGGCTCACCGATAGCCCAATGGGGTTCTCGTGGCTCTGCATGTTCCAGCTCCAGGTCCTGCTGGATGCGCATCTCAGCTTCAGCGGCAAGCTCAAGGTCCTGGGCAAGACGGTGTTCAACGAGTCCTTCAGCGAACGCTGGGACCTGGTGGACGAAACCATTTCCTGCACCATCATCGAAAAAGCGGCGCACATCGACGGCCGCACGCTGAAGCTCAATGGCGGCACCTACGCCGACATGCGCTTCGACAACCTGGGCGACCGGCAGGAGCACTTCAAAGTGAGCTCGGCAGGGTCTGGCCAGGTCGAGGTGGAGGTATGGGTCTATCCGCTCAACGAGGACCCGCCCGAGACCGAGCTCAACTACATCAGCACCACGTTCAGCACCGGCGAATTCGACAAGATCTACGCCGAACTCGGCGAAGGCAACGACCGCGTGGAGATCGACGAAGACATCGACGTCCCGGCCGTCCTCCGCGGCGGGCCCGGCAACGACACGCTGCTCGGCGGCGGCGGCAACGACCGGCTCTTCGGCAGCTCCGGAAACAACGTGCTCTCCGGCCGCTGGGGCGACAACGTGGTGCAGGGCGGCAGCGACGACGACCGCCTGATCGCCGGGCAGGGCACCGACGAGCTCCGCGGCGGCGGCGGCAGCAACGTCTACGAAATCCCGGAAGGCTGGGGTACGGCGCGCATGAGCGACGCCGGTGGCAACGCCACCATTGATTTCCAGACGACCACCGGCGTGACCGGCGGAGCGAGCTTCTCCGAGGCGGAAGTGAGGAGTGGGGACAGCCTCTTGACCTACCGGGTCGACGAGGTCATGACCATCCTTGGCGGCGACGGTGGTGACACGTTCACCGTGGACCGTTATGCGCCGGACGGCTTCACCATCGACGGCCGCGGCGGCGACGACCACATCATCGTCCCGCTCGCCGGCATCGACCGCACGATCAACGTGCTCAACACCGGCGGCACGGGGATCCTCGATATCAGGACCACGGCTTCCAACGACACGGTGTTCTTCCGTGCCGACGGGAGCACTGCCGAAGGTCCTGCTGAAACGGGATTCGTGGCTCTGCTCAACGTTGTTGAGGATGTTGACCGGGTGAACTACCACGACGGGATTACCGACCTCCGAGTGGACGGTAGGGGCGGCGCAAACCGGTTCATCCTGGACGACATCGCTGCCCCGCTGACGCTTGAGGGCGGGGATGGTGGCAACACCTACCAGGTGGGCCAGATCTTCAACTTCGATGAACCGCGCGAGCACCCGCACGTGGTCGAAGGGGGCGAAAACCGAACTCGCAACGTTGAACAGCGCGGTCCGATGTCGCTCGGCGTGAGCCATCCGGCAACGCTCCGGGGTGGCGCAAGCGACGATGTCTTCACCGTATTCAGCAACGTCGCTCCGCTCACGTTGGAGGGTATTTCCGGGAACAACACGTTCATCCTGCGGGCGTTCATCCTGGAAGGCACCGTTGAGGCCTATGGCGGCGACGGCGACGACCGTTTCGAATACGTCCAGAATGAGGACATCACCATCGACGGTGGTGACGGGTTCAACACGATGGTCCTAGTCGGCACCGAACTCTCAGACGGGTTCCTGGTCGAAGCCGGGCAGGTATTCATCTGTCCGCGCCTTCCGGACGCCGATGTGCCAGACTGGGCACCGGTTGATCGGCTGCCTGATCCGGAGTCCGAAGACTGTGCGTTTGAGGTCAATTTCGAGCGGATTCAGCGCATCATTGGACACGGTCTCGCCGGGAATAATGCCTTCTGGGTCCGGTCTACCAGCGAGGAGTTCTTCATCGAGCTCTATGGCGGCGTCGACGGCGCAACGTTCCTCGTGGGAGACCTGCGCGGTTCGCTGGCTGGTGGTGACTTTGGCTACCTCGACGGCATCGAAGGACCCATTGTGATAAACGGCGAAGCTGACCCTCAATTCGATGCCAGCGTTCCCCCGCCAGTGGTGCTTCCCGGCGAAAGCGGCACCCCCGGCGACGACGGCATCACCGACGCCGAATACGAAGACCAGGACAACCGGCTGGTGGTGGCGGCCGCCGGGCACACGGATCCGGACACCGGCACGCTCACGCCGAACCGCATCTTTGGCCTGCAGATGGGCGATGAGATCACCTTTGAGACGCCCGACGGGCCGCTGACATTTGAAGGCGGCGTCCACTACGACATGATCGACTTTGTCACTGTCGTTCTCGGCAGCGGGAGCGACGAGTTCACCATCGAAGCGACGCACACCTACGTGACCGATGAAGTGGAGGCCACGACCGAGAACGCGATTCACGCGGCCTCGACGCCGGTCGCCGCGGAGAACTTCATCTTCGCGGGCGCCGGGGACGACGACATCCTGGTGCACGACATCTCGGGCCCCACGACCATCTTTACGGAGGAGGGGGACAACGTCGTGCGCGTGGGGACGGAAGTTGACCATGGCCCGCACGATGGCGGTCACCCCGACCGCGAAAGCGTAGTTGTCGATATCAAGGACACGCTGGATGTCGTCGGCGGCACCGGCACCGATCGGCTCGCCGTTGATGCCAGCGGCACCGTCATCGACACGGAGACCATCGGCGAGCGCGTCGATGTCGACCTGGAAGACAACCGCGGCGTCATCACGCAGCTTTCGATGCCCGGCAAAGTCACCTACAACGCCGCGGTGGACGATGTCGACATCTACCTGACCGATGGCCAGGATGTGGCGAACGTCCGCGGCACGCTCGCGGACCCGGTCACACGCATCCACGGCCTGGGCGACGACGACCGGTTCTTCGTGTCGTCCGCGACCAGCCTGGACGTGGGCGCCGACACGCCGCCGAACCTTGGCGGGACGTTGGACGACATCGAAGGCACGCTGGACATCCAGGGCGGCAACGACACCAACCTGCTCATGGTCAGCCATTGGGACGGTGATGCCATCACCGGCGCGACGGTCGACCACAATCAGCTAACCGGCTTCGCCGGCGGCACCATCCTCTACGACGCTGATGGCACCTTCGGGGGCGGCATTACCATCTGGACCAGCGATGGCGGCCACGACCAGATCGACGTCATTGGCACGCGCAGCGACGGCAACCCGACCACACTCGCGTGGGAGGACAACGAGAACGCCGAGAACGACGGCCCGCGCACCATCACCACCCTCAACACCCTGGGCGGCAATGACACAGTCGACGTTGGCCTAGATCCCGGCGACGGCCTGTTCGTCCTCAACACCGGCGAGGGCGACGACGTCATCGACGGCAGCGAATCGACGCTCGGGTTCATCATCTTCGGTGGTCCCGGGAACGACGACATCACCACCGGGCAGGGCGACGACATCGTCTTCGGCGACCTGGGCCGGATCGA
>SLAK01000327.1 GCA_007126855.1 Dehalococcoidia bacterium
CGCAGCCGCGAAGACTACGAAGCCGGCCACATCCCCGGCGCCGTCTGGTACGACCGCGGGCTTCTGAAGGATCCCGAGGACGATGTCAACGTCATCACCGGCGAAGACTTCGCCGCCCTGCTCGGCGAGCTCGGCATCAGCAACGACGACTGGGTCGTTGCCTATGACGAAGGCCACGGCCTCTGGGCCACACGCTTCTGGTGGGTAGCCCGTTACTACGGCCACGAGGACGCCAGCGTACTCAATGGTGGTTTCGCCAAGTGGGAAGCCGACGGCGCTGCAGTCGCCAGCGACCCGCCGCAGCCCGAGCCCGCCGTCTTCAATGTCTCCATCGACGAAGGCGTCTTCTGCGACGTGGACTACGTCCTCGAGCAGGTCGCCGAAGAGCGCGACGATGTCGTGCTGCTCGATGTCCGCTCGCACGCCGAGTACACGGGCGCCGACGTCCGCGCCGCCCGCGGCGGCCACATCCCCGGCGCCGTCAACCTGGACTGGGTCAACTCCATGACCGGCGAACCGCAGGTCTGGAAGAGCGCCGAAGAACTCCGCGAGATGTTCCAGGAGGTCGGCATCGGCGAAGACACTGAAGTCATCACCTATTGCCAGACCGCCGTCCGCGGCGCCCACACCTTCTACACCCTCGAACTCGTTGGCCTCGGCCAGGCCCGGAACTACGACGGCTCCTGGTACGAATGGGGCAACCTGCAGGACACCCCCATCCAGCAGTAAGTCACGCAAGCAACGACGACAACCGCAGGGCCCGCCGATTGTGGCGGGCCCTCTCTATTCGTGCCGGCAAACGCGCGGTTGAGCGCTCACTCCCAGCGGTAGCCCGCCGCGAGCAGCGCGCTCCGCAAACCCTCGTAGTCGTCGCCGACGAAATTGTATGCCTGCATCCCCACGCTCCGCGCCGCCTCCACGTTCGCCGGCAAGTCGTCGATGAAGAAGCAGCCCTCCGGCCGCACCCCGATGCGCTCCGCGGCAAGATGAAAGACCTCCGGCTCCGGCTTCGCCACGCCCACCACCCCGGATATCACCCGGTCATCGAAGTCGATGTGCACCTCGAACTGCTCCGTGATCAGCTGCTCCAGGTCCGCCGCCGCGTTGCTCAACAAGCCAAGCCGCGTCCCGGCCGCCTTCAGCGCCTGGGCAAGCGCGATATTCGGCTCGTGTCGCTCGAACGGCCGCGCGCGCCACGCCTCGAAGACAACCTCCGCGCGGCTGTCCACGAACCGCGGGAGCTCGCGGATCGCCGCCGCCGCCCACGAATCGCGGTCCCCCTGGCCAACATTCAGTGCTCGCCATTCCGGCGTCCGGTAAAGCGCGTCCCGCAGCGCCCCCTCCGGGAGCCCATGGTCCCGCCCGAATTCGTCGTAGGCATGCCAGTCCTGCCGCAGCAGCACGCCGCCAAAGTCAAAGAGCACAGCCCGTTTCTCCATGCCGCGGAGCATACCATTGCCATCGAACTGCCTTCTGGCGCGCCCGGTACCTCACTTCGCCCTGGCTGCCCTCGCGCCGACGAATTCGCCGAGGGCGGCTCCTCCACTCGTCCACAGTGCTAAGATCAGCCCATGACCCAGGCGCCCGTGTCCATTGATAGCCTGCTGTACACGAAGCGGGGCTTCCGCCGTGGCCGACCCTGCCTGGCCGGCACCGGCCTCACCGTGCATACCATCGCGGCGCTGCACCTCCAGGGTTTCTCCGCTGAAGCCATCTGTGCTGAATACCCCGACCTTGACCCGAGCCTCATCTACGCAGCGCTCGCCTACTACTTCGCCAACCGCGAAGTGATCGAACACGATCTCGAAGCCGACCGCGAACTTGGCGCCCGCCTCGCTGCAGCAGACATGCGCACAAAAGGCCGTGCATAATTAGCCGGGTGTGGCGGCTATACCTGGACGAGGACCTAATGGGCGAAGCGCTCGCATCAGCCCTTCGTTACGCGGGATTCGACTGTTTGACCACCACTGAAGCCGATCGACGCCGCCAGCCGGATGAAGCGCAGCTCGCATTCGCCACCAAAGAGCGTCGTATTATCTTCACGGCCAACGTTCAGGACTTCCCGCGAATTCACTGGGAATGGATTGCGGCAGGTCGTCATCACGCCGGCATTATCGTGCTGACGGATCAGCGCACCACGCCAGGCGACATCCAGCGTGCCATGGTGGCCCTGCGAAACCGGTTTCCCGGTGGCATCGCAGGAGAACTTGAATACCTGCTGAACTGGATTCCCAGGAAATAGACACCGCCTGCACCCACCTCCGCAGCGACACTCCCCCTCCTGATTCGTTACCCTTGTCCCATGACCCTTGCGAAAAGCTCCCGGCCCGACTGGCTCAAAGTCCGCTGGCCCACCGGGCCCTCCTATACGCGCCTCCACGAACTCATGCGCAGCAAGTCCCTCCACACCGTCTGCGAAGAGGCGCGCTGCCCCAACATGGGCGAATGCTGGAACCGCGGCACCGCCACCTTCATGATCCTGGGCGATACCTGCACCCGCTCCTGCGGCTTCTGCGCCGTGAAGACCGGACGGCCCGAAACGCTCGACCTCGACGAGCCAAAGCGCGTTGCCATGGCTGTCCAGCAGATGGGCCTCCGCCACGCCGTGGTCACCAGCGTCAACCGCGACGAGCTCCCCGATGGCGGCGCCGGCATCTTCGCCGAGACCATCCGCTGGATCCGCCGCCTCTCCCCCGGCACCACCATCGAAGTGCTCACGCCCGACTTCAAAGGCGACCGCGCCGCCCTCCAGACCGTGATGGCGGTCGCACCCGAGATCTTCAACCACAACACCGAAACCGTGCCCCGGCTCTACCGCCGCGTGCGCCCCCAGGCCGATTACCAGCAGTCTCTGCGCGTGCTGCGCGAAGCAAAGGAGATCGACCCCCACGCCCGCACCAAGAGCGGTCTGATGGTCGGCCTCGGAGAGACACCCGAGGAGCTGCTGCAGGTCTTCCAGGACATCGCAGACCAGGGCGTGGACATCCTCACCGTCGGGCAATACCTCCAGCCGACCGGCCAGCACCTGCCGATCGACCGCTACTGGCACCCGGACGAATTCGCCGAACTGAAGGAAGCTGCCCTCGCCATGGGCTTCCACCACGTGGAGGCCGGCCCGCTGGTCCGCAGCTCCTACCACGCTGAAGAACAGGCCACCTCCGGCGAAGCCGGTGCAGCACCGGTCCAAACGCGCAAGCTCCTGCAGGACCCCGGCCTCGAAATGCTTTCCGTCGTCGAGCCGCATCAGGGTAATCACTAATCCCTCCGGTAGACGCTGGCGCAGTAGACTTGTCGGCGATGGCGCTCCCGGACTCTGATGACCTCCGCCGCGAGGCGATTGGCGCGTTTGTCCATGAAATGCGGACCCCGCTCACCTCGCTGCGCATGGTGCTCGAAATCGCGCGCCGCTCCAGCAACGGGCCAGGCGTCACCCTGGACGACGAACTCGTGACCATGGTCGAAGACGCTGTCGGCAGCTTGCAGGGGCTCGCCGATGCGCTGCAGGAGTCGTCGCGCCTCGAGCGCGGCAAACTCGAGCCGGCACGGATTCCCGCCCGCCTGGGCGATCTGCTCGCACAGCTTCAGGAGAACGCCGGGGGCGGCGTGGAAGTAGAGCGCAACACTGGTGACATCGCCGGCGAGTGGGACGTTGAACGCCTGCTCACCGCATTGTCCGCATGCGTGGAAGCGGCCAGTCGGTGCGGCAACGGCGGCAGCGTCCGGCTGGTCGCCGAGCAGCACGATAGTGGGTGCAGCCTCCGCTTTTCCAGCGGCGACCCGCAGGGCGCCACGCGCCCGGTCAATTCCGACCTGGGCTTTGGCTTCTTCCGCGCCTCCACCCTCCTCCAGGCAATGGGTGCCACCGTGGATGTCGACCGCAGCGAAGGCCACTGTGAGATCCGGGTCGACCTGCGAGCCTGAATTGCGGCGCTCTCAGATTGGCAGCGTGGTGTCTTCGCTCCGCCAGAGATACCAGCACGCCACGCTCGCCCACGGCCGCCAGGGCGCGCCGATCTCCCGCACCTGCGCCGGCAGCGGCATCGCCGGCAACCCGTAGCGCCGCATGATCGCCCGGTTGATGCCGATATCGTTCACCGGCAACACGTCCGGCCGTCGCAGGTGGAAGATCAGGAACATCTCAGCAGTCCACCGCCCTACTCCGCGCACCTGCGTCAGGTGCTCGATCACCGCCTCGTCGTCCCATGCATGGAGCAGCCCGGTGGATATGCGCTCCTCGGCGAAGTGCAGCGCCAGGTCCCGCAGCGCCGCCGTCTTCTGGCGCGACATACCGGCCGCGCGGAACGCCGAGTCGTCCAGCTCCAGGACCGCCTGTGGCAGCGGGAAGGGCTCGCGCGCCGGGTCGAACTGGGGGCTGGAGCGCCGCGCTACGGGGTCGCCGCCCGCTTTCAGTTCCGGGAACTGCGCCAGGAAGCGGGAATAGATCGTCCCGGCCGCCTTCCCGCTGAGCTGCTGGAAGATGATCGCGCGCGCCAGCGCCCGGAACGGGTCGCTCCCATCTTCCCGCATCGCGAAGGGGCCCACCGCCTCGATGATGCGCGCCATCACCGGGTCTGCCGTGCGCAGGTGCGCGATGCCGGCATCAGGGTCATAGGACATGCGGGGAGCATAGCTCACACCCCGGCTTCCGCTCATCTCCCGCTGTCAGCCCGCGAGAGCGTGAGCCCAATTGCAGCTAGCATGCACACATGGCAAACGCGAGATTCTCTCTCGAAGGCAAGACGGCGCTCATCACCGGCGGCAGCCGCGGCATCGGCTACGCCATCGCGGAAGCGTTCATCGATGCGGGCGCCCGCGTTATCATCACCGCCCGCGGCGAAGAAAAGCTCATGGCCGCAGCGAACCGGCTCGGCCCCAACGCTATCGGCAAACGCTGCGACAACGCCAACCCGGCCGACATCGCGCGCCTGGTCGAGGAGTCATGGCGGCTCGGGCCCATCCAGATCCTGGTGAACAACGCGGGCATCAGCCCCTACTACAAGCGCGTCGAGCACGTCACCGTCGACGAGTGGGACAGCGTCGCCGACGTCAACATGCGTGGCACCTACTTCGCCAGCGTCGAGGTGGCCACCCGGCTCTTCGAAGCCGGGCTGCCCGGCAGCATCGTCAATATCAGCTCCATGGCTGGCGACGTGCCGCTCGAACGCCAGGGCGTCTATGGCGCGACAAAGGCCGGCGTGCACCAGATGGCGCGCGTCATGGCCCTGGAGTGGGCCGACCGCAACGTCCGCGTCAACTGCGTCGCCCCCGGCTGGGTCCAGACCGAACTCGTCGACGAACTGTTCGCCAGCCGCCACGGCGAGCGCCTGCTTTCCGACATTCCCATGGGCCGCCTGGCCACCGGCGACGATGTCGTCGGCGCCGCCCTCTACCTGGCCAGCGATGCCAG
>SLAK01000292.1 GCA_007126855.1 Dehalococcoidia bacterium
CAACCGTAGTAATCATCGAATGTCCTTCAGCGTCACAAAGATCACGCAACTTCGGTTGACCACGCCCCTATCACCGTTGACCATAACTCTCACTTCCCCCCGAGGTTGATCCGTGAACCTTCGTATCCCAGGCCCGACTCCCTGCCCCGATGAGGTGCTGGAAGCGGGCGCCCGCCAGATGTTGAACCACCGTGGCCCGGAATTCGCCCAGGTCCTCCGCACCGTCACCGACGGCCTGAGCTGGGTCTTCCAGACGTCCGACGATATCTACTCCATCTCCGCTTCCGGCACCGGTGGTCTGGAAACCGCGGTCGTCAACACACTCAGCCCCGGCGATAAGGTGCTCTCCGTCTCCATCGGTTCCTTCGGTGACCGCTTCGGCTCCATCGCTGCTGCCTATGGCGCCGATGTCGAGAAGTACGCCCTCGAGTGGGGCGACGCCGCAGATCCGGCCGAGATCGCCCGCCGCCTCGACGCAAATCCCGGAATCAAGACTGTCCTCGTCACCCACAACGAAACATCCACCGGTGTCACCAACGACCTGGAAACCATTGCCCGCGAAGTCCGCGCGCGCGACCGGCTCATCCTGGTCGACGCCGTCTCCAGCATGAGCTCCATCCCTTGCCCGGTGGAACGCTGGGACCTCGATGTCGTGGTCAGCGGCTCCCAGAAGGGCTGGATGGTCGCCCCCGGCCTGGCCTTCATCTACATGAGCCCGCGCGCCTGGGAGGCCTACGGGAACTCGACCATGCCGAAGTTCTACTTCGACGTGAAGCGCGCCAAAGACTCCCTGGCCAAGGGCCAGAACCCCTGGACGCCCGCCATGGCCGTCTACTTCCAGCTCGAAAAGGCCTTCGAACTCATGCGCGCCGAAGGCCTCGAAGGCATCTTCAGCCGGCACCAGGCCATCGGAGAATACGCCCGCGAGCGCGTCCGCCAGCTTGGCCTCACCCTTGTGCCCACCGACCCTGCGCGCGCGTCCGATACCGTCACCGCGGTCTGGTGGCCCGAAGGCGTCGATGGCAAGGCCATCTCGACCCGCGCCCGCGAGGAGTTCGGGGTCGTCCTCGGCGGCGGCCAGGGCAAGCTTCAGGGCAAGATCTTCCGCATCGGCCATCTCGGTTTCGTCAGCAAGGAAGATGTCCAGCAAGCCTTCGACGTCGTCGAGCGCCTGCTCGCCGACGCGAAGACCGCCGTCTAGCGTCTGCTTGCCGCTGCACTCATCACAGCGCGCCCGCCAACCGGTGGGCGCGTTTCTATGCAGATTGCATGTACGGATGATTCATGCACAATGCATGACATGGACGCCGCCGACTTTGTCGCTGCCCGCACCGAGCTCCGCCTTTCCCAGTCTGCCATGGCTGTGGCCCTCGGCGTCGACCAGGGCACCATTAGCCGCTGGGAATCCGGCAAGGTCCGCATCCCGGCCGCTATTCAGCTCGCCCTCGAAACCCTCAAGGAGAATGTGCAGCTTATGCCTGGTGAACGCCGCATCCTCGTCTCCGACCCCATCGCCCCTGAAGGCATCGAGATGCTTCGCCGGGTCGCCGAGGTCGACGTCAAACTTGGCCTCGAACCCGACGAGCTCCTCAAGATCATCCCCAAATACAAAGCGCTCGTGGTCCGAAGCGAAACAAAGGTCACCCGCCCGATTATCGAAGCCGCCCCCGGCCTCGAGGTCGTCGGCCGCGCTGGTGTCGGTGTCGACAATATTGACCTCGATGCCGCCACCGAACGCGGCGTCGTCGTCGTCAATGCCCCCCAGGGCAACACCGTCGCCGCCGCCGAACACACCATGGCCCTCCTGCTCTCGCTCGCGCGCCACATTCCCCAGGCCGATGCGTCTATGCGCGCAGGCAAGTGGGCGCGTAAGGACTACGTCGGCGTCGAAGTCCGTGGCAAGACACTGGGCGTCGTTGGCCTTGGCCCCATCGGCTCCGAAGTCGCCCGCCGGGGCGCCAGCATGGAAATGGAAGTCCTGGCCGTCGACCCCTTCGTCCCGGACGAGCGAGCCCGCGCCATTGGCGCCGAACCGGTTACCCTCGATGAGCTCATCGAGCAGTCCGACTTCATCTCCGTCCACGTGCCTCTTACTCCCTCGACCCGCGGCATGATCGGCTCCGAGGAGTTTGCCCGTATGAAAGACGGCGTTCGTATCTTGAACGTCGCCCGTGGTGGCATCATCGATGAAGCAGCCCTGGCCGAAGCGGTGAAATCCGGCAAAGTCGCCGGAGCCGCCGTCGACGTCTTCACCGAAGAGCCCATCAAGCCCGCAAACCCCCTCCTCGGCAATCCGCGCATCATCCTTACCCCCCACCTGGGTGCTTCCACCGCAGAAGCCCAGGAGCGCGTCGCCATCCACGTCGCCGAACAGATCGTCGACATCTTCTCCGGCAAGCCTGCCCGCTATGCCGTCAATGCCCCGATGCTCGCCCCCGAAGCCATGCTCGTCGTCGGCCCGTATATGGGCATTGGCGAAAGCCTGGGCGTCATCGCTACCCAGCTTCTCCGCGGCCGCCTCACCTCCATCGAGATCGACTACTACGGCGAGATCGCCGACCACGACGTCCAGCCGCTCCGGGCCGCTGTCATCCGCGGCCTGCTCCGGCCCATCAGCGAAGAAAACGTCAACCTGGTCAACGCCAACCACATCGCCCATTCCCGCGGCTGGCGCATCGAAGAGCGCCTCCAGTCCTCCCACGAAACCTTCACCAACCTCATCGAGCTCCGCGTCCACACCACGGAAGCCGAAGTCAGCGTCGCCGGCACCGTCCACCACGCCGGCCAGCCCAATATCGTCGCCATCAACGGGCTCGACGTCGATTTCCTGGTCAGCCCCCACTCCTACCTGCTTGTCTGCGACAACGACGATCGGCCCGGCATGATCGGCGCTATCGGCACGCTCCTGGGCACCTTGGACATCAATATCAGCCACATGCAGGTCGGCCGGCGCGAACCCCGCGGCCGCGCCCTCATGCTCCTTGGCGTCGATGAGCACCCCACCGAAGAGCAGATCGAACAGATCGAGGCCATCGACGGCATCTACAACGTCCGCATGCTCCGCTTCTAACCCGCTATCATGGGGCGCCCATGAGCGCCCACCTCTTCCGTGTCATCATCCCCGTCAGCGACATCGACCGGGCCGCTGCGTTCTTCGGGACCGTCTTACAGGCTCCCGGCGAACGCGTCAGTCCCGGTCGCCATTACTTCGACTGCGAAGGCACCATCCTCGCCTGCTTTGCCCCCCGCGCCGACGGCGACCCGTGGGACGCTTCGCCGAACCCGGACCATGTCTACCTTGCGGTAGACGACCTGCAAGCGGCGCTCGGTCGTGTGCGCGAAGCCGGCGCCCTGCGAGTGGATGACACGATCGGTGTTCGCCCCTGGGGCGAACGCTCCTTCTACTGCAAGGACCCCGCCGGCAATCCGCTCTGCTTCGTCCAGCGTGGCACCGAATACACTGGTGGCCCCTTCCCTTACTCCTCAGGGATAGAGTGGGTTGAACACCAGCCCCGTCCCCACCTTCGGGTGGAAGAACGTCGATTTTTGTGGCATGCGTTCTCCCTTGTCCGCCAGCGCCAGCACGTCTTCCACTCGCACCGGGTTCAGCAAGAATGCAACGCCGCCGTCCGCCGCCATCTTCTCCTCGACTTCCGGCACGTCGTGCAGGTACTCCACTACGCCGGCAGCCAGGTCCGCGTCGCTGATCTCCCACAGCGGGTTGAGCACCGCCAGCCGCAGCAGGTTCGGCGCCACCGCCGCCCACTCCGGGCTGTTCGCGTTCCCCGGCAGGC
Organism: Dehalococcoidia bacterium; assembly: GCA_007126855.1. Classification (GTDB taxonomy): domain Bacteria; phylum Chloroflexota; class Dehalococcoidia; order Tepidiformales; family Tepidiformaceae; genus SLAK01. The sequence continues at coordinate 3,795 of SLAK01000292.1, forward strand.
TCCCGAAATCGAATCCCTCGTGCGGTGTCAACTGGTGCGCCTTCCCCGGTTCCAGCCCCAGTGCCACAAAGGTGTTCGGACTGGCCTCCAGCGCGCGCCTGAGCGCCGATTCCTCGCTGTTTGGCAGCTCTGCGATACCGAATACTCGACCTAGCCGTTCCTGCCACTCCTGCGGCACCTGGCGCGGCACCCAGCGATAGATCGGCCGGATCACCAGCCCCGGGTCGTCCGCCGCCACAATCGCCGTCATCGTGAAGCGCCCCGGGTGGTCGCGCGGCAGCTCGCCTTCCTGCTCCAGCAGGTAGCGCTTGTAGTTCACCGCTGTCTCGTAACGGTGATGCCCGTCCGCGATGTAGAAAGTCTCTGGCAGCAATGGGGCCAGCGTCCGCAGCGCCGTCCGGTCAGCTTCCACGACCCATAGCCGGTGGTACTCACCATCGATGGTGGTGGCCTCCGCATCCGGCTCGCGGCCACCCATCACTTCATCCAGGAACTGCCGGAGCTGCCCGGCGCGGTCCCGCGCGATCATGAACGCCGGGCTGAACTGTGTCCGCGTTGCCTTCAGCAGCTTCAGCCGGTCCTCCTTCGGCCCCGACATGGTGTACTCGTGCGGCCGTACAGCCCCGTCTTCCCAGGACACCGCCTCAACGCCGGCGAGCAACGCCTTCCGCGCATACTCCTTGCCCTCGTAAGTGAACCGCTGCTCGTAAACGTACAGCTCGTGATCCTCATCTCGCTTCAGCACGCCCGCGTCCAGCCACTCCTGCAGGCGCCGGGCGACGGCCTCGTAGCGGTCCTCCCCGCCCTCGGCCAGCTCCAGGTGGATGGCGTTGTAAGGGCTCCGCGCCCGCAGCTCCGCTTCCTGGCGCGGCGATATCACGTCGTAGGGCGGGGCGAGCAGGTCATTCAGCGCGCCGGCAGCGTCGCTATAGCGAATGCCACGCAGTGGCAACAATTGCGGCATGTGGTCTATCCCTGGTCTATCCCGGAGGTGATCGGAAGCCGCCCCTCTGCGAACCTAGATGCCCGGGGGTTCCGATGGCTTCGTACTGTGTCTTCTGCAACATTGTAGCCGGGCAGGAGGCTGCCAACGTCCTCTACGAGGACGCAGACTACATCGTCATCCAGAACATCCTCCGCTGGGCGCCCGTCATGCTCCTTGCTATGACCAAGGAACACGTCACCCAGGAAGAACTCTGGACAAGCCATATCGGTAATGTGGGCCGCATCGCCGCGCAGCTCGCGCCAACGCTTTGCCCGCGCGGCTTCCGCTTGCTCTCGAACTTCGGCTACGACGCCATGCAGAGCCAGGATCACGGCCATCTCCATATCGTCGGCGGTACGCATCTCGGCCCCTACGCCTGAGACAGCACGCTCTTCTGAGCCTGGAACAGGTGCGACACCCCGTGCCGCGCCAGGTCCAGCAGCCCATCCAGCGTCTCCCGGCTGAACGGCTTGCCTTCCGCTGTGCCCTGCACTTCTACGAAGTCGTTCGCACCCGTCATCACCACGTTGAAGTCGACCTCGGCCGCGAAATCCTCTTCGTAGTTCAGGTCGAGCACATTCAATCCCTGCACCACGCCCACCGACACCGCGGCCACCTGCCC
>SLAK01000456.1 GCA_007126855.1 Dehalococcoidia bacterium
CCTGGCCACATCGCCCTCGCCGAGCTGGAGCACAAGGGCAGGTTGCATACGCTCATCACCCAGAATGTCGACGGCCTGCACCTGGACGCCGGGACATCCCGCGAACGCCTGGTCGAGATACACGGCACGGTCCGCGAATACCAGTGCCTCAATTGCCCCGACCGCGGCCCGATCGATGTCGTGCTCGACCGCGTGCGCCAGGGCGACGAAGACCCCGAGTGCCGCTCGTGCGGCGGCATCCTCAAGACTGCCACCATCTCATTCGGCCAGAACCTGGTGCCCGAAGACCTCACGCGTTCGGAGGCAGCCGCCAGCACCTGTGACGTCTTCCTGGCCGCGGGCACGTCGCTCACTGTCTATCCGGTTGCCCTCCTGCCCGAAATGGCCCTCCGCAACGGCGCGAAGCTCATCATCATCAATGCGCAGGAAACGCCCTACGATTCACTGGCCAATGTCGTGATCAACGACTCGCTGAGCGAGGTGCTCCCGAAGATCGTCGAGCGCGTCTGAGCGCAGTGTGCGGCTGTAGAGGGTGCTTGCAAAATGCTGCTGTTCGCAGCACTATGCATGCATGCCCGTATCCATCACCATCCGCAATGTCCCCGACGAGGTCCGCGACGAGCTTGCCGCGCGGGCTGCCGCATCGGGACGTTCTCTGCAGGAGTACCTCCGCGGCGAGCTCATCGAGCTTGCGGAGAGGCCGGACCCGGAAGAGCTAATGGCGAGGATCCGCGAGCGGAAGCGCCGGACGGGTACCCATCTGCCGGTCGAGAAGATTCTTCGCTATCGTGACGCTGACCGACGATGACAGTCGTTGATGCGTCCGTGATGGTTGCGTCTCTGATCGAGTCCAATCCGATCGGGGACTGGGCCGACTCCGTGGTGCTAGGATCGCTGGCCGCACCCCATCACATGCCTGCGGAAGTAACGAACATCCTGCGGCGCTCCCTGCTTGCCGGCGACATAGCTGAGGACATAGCTACGGCAGCCCATGATGAGCTGTTGCAGCATCGGATAGAGCTGTATCCCTACGCCCCGTTGGCTGAACGCGTCTGGGAATTGCGGAGCAACATTACCGCCTACGATGCCTGGTATGTCGCACTCGCCGAAGCTCTCGGGGTGAAGCTGGCAACACTGGACGTGCGGCTCGCCCGCGCATCCGGGCCGCGCTGCGAATTTCTGACACCGGATATATAGTCGGCCCCCGCCCTACATCAGCACCTCGTCCATCGCGTAGTCCAGGACCTGCTCATCGGTCAGCCCCAGCACCTCGCGCAACACATAGTCGGTGTGCTGGCCGAGCGTCGGCGCGGCGCTGGCAAGCCGCCCCGGCGTTTCTGAGAACCGTGTCACCAGGCCGTCGTAGGGCGTTGGACCCATCTCCGCGTGGTCCAGCGTGACGAAGAAGCCTCGGTGGGCGAGCTGCGGGTCGCTGTAGAGGTCGGAGGGCCGTTCCACCACCGACGCGGGCGCGCCCGCCGCGCGTAGCTCGTCCACCAGCGCGAATGGCTCCTGCGGCGCGCACCATTCGCGCAGCACGTCCTCGATAGCGCACTTGTGGTTGATGCGCTTCTCCAGCGCGTCGAAGGCCGGGTCGGCGAAGCTGTCGAGGGGCGCCACACGCCGCAATGCCCGCCAGTGGGCGGCCGTCTCGCACGCAATCGCCACGTAGCGCTCCTCCCCGGCGGCCCGGAACACGCCGTGCGGCGCGGCGTAAAGCGAATCGTGGCCGGCAGGCCCGGCAATCCGGCCGTTCACCGTGTAATCCAGCACCACCGGTTCGATGAACCGGATACCGGCCTCGGTCTGCGCCAGGTCGATGTAGGCGCCCTGCCCGGTCCGCTCGCGGTGGATCAGCGCGCTCACCAGCGCAGGGATGCCGAAGCGCGGGTTGATGAAGTCGGTGTAGGCGCCCCAAGGGCCGCTCGGCAGCCGGTCCGGCCAGCCCGTAATGGCATGGATGCCCGCGAGTGCGGCGCCCTGCCCGCCAAAGCCGCTCAAGCTCGCCTCCGGGCCCATTTGCCCGCGCAGGCAGGTGGAGAGCATGACGATGCCGGGCCGGTCCCGGGAGATCGTCGCGTAGTCGAGCCCGAAGCGGGCCATCGTCCCCGGCGTGAAGCTTTCCACCACCACGTCGGCCCAGTCGATCAGCCGGCGGGCAAGCTCGCGACCCTTCGGCTTCGACAGGTCGCAGGCCATGCCGAGCTTCGACGTGTTGAAGTTCGCCATGAACTGCGCGCGGTCCAGGCCTGCCTCGCCATCCTTGTAGGGCGGCGCCTGCCGCAGCACGTCCGGGTGCGCCGACGATTCCAGGTGGACCACCGTCGCACCGTGGTCCGCCAGCGCCTTCGAAATCAGCGGGCCAACGCCCACCCAGGCGAAATCCGCAACCTTCAGCCCTTCGAAGGCCAGGTTGCGGTTGCCGCTGCCGTGAAGTTCCACGCGCGGGCGCTCCTGCTCCACGATCTCCTGGTGATCGCCGAGCCGGGGGGCGCGGGGTGTGTCTGCCAGCGCCATGGTGTCGAAGCGGGCAAAAGGCCCCGGGTGTGTATATCCGTCCACCGTCCGCCAGTAGTCCCGAGCCTCGAGATGCGGGTCCGCAAGCAGGTCCGCCGCGTCGTAGATCGCGCTCATGATGGAGCCTTCGCGGCAAGCCCGCTCCTGGACTTCGAACTTCGAACGCGTCTTCAGGAAGTCCAGGAAGGCGTTCAGCACTTCGGCCACCGCATCCGCGCTCAACGTCCCCTCGGTGAGCCCGGCCACCCAGTGGCTGAAATCGATGTCCTGCAGGTGCTCCGGCATCTCGCCCGCTTCCTTGAGCCACTCCGCGCACGCGGCAAAGGTCCGCGAGCCCACGTTCGAAAGCGTGAAATTGCCGGTGGCGCAGCCGTCCGCGCACTCCCACAGCCGCGGAATCGCAACGCCAGGCAGGACCGTCGCCGGCTTTTCCTTGCGGGTCGCGCAGGTGCCCGGCGGGTCGTCTCCGGTGTTCGGTGGGTAGCCGGTCGCGTTCATCAAAGTCCACACCATGGCCGCCTGCGCCGAAACATCCAGGTACTGGCCGAGTCCCGACCGCTCCCGTTCGTGGAGCGCGATTACGACATCGCAGGCAGCCTGCGCCCCGGCGTGAAACGCGGGCTGTGGAAAGCCGACCGGCACATTCGGCCGGTCGCCGTCGCCCTGCAGGCTCACCAGCCCGCCGGCGGACTCAATGGTTAGCTCTGTCGCGGGTACGTCCGCCCAGGGCCCGTCCTGCCCGTACGGCGAGATCGACGCATAGACCAGCGCAGGGTTGCTTTCCTTCAGCGTCTCATAGTCGATACCAAGCTGGCGGGCGAAGCCCGGCTTGAATGACTCGAGCACGACGTCGGCCCCCGGGACCATCGCCAGGAAGCTTTCGCGGTCCGGGCCGCAGGTCAGGTCGAGCACCACGCTTTTCTTGCCACGCCCCAGCGCCGCCCAGTAGAGGGATTCGCCCCGGCGCGGCCCATCGGATTCATCGAAAGGGGGCAGATGCCGCGCCTCCGTCCCGCCGGGCGGCTCAATCTTGATGACCTCCGCCCCAAAATCGGCCAGCGACCGGCCGGCCATCTCGCCGAGCCGCGTCGTCAGGTCCAATACGCGGATGCCTTCAAGTGGAGCGGGGGCTTCGCCCTCGCGCGGGTAGGGGTTGTCGCTCATCTACCGTCCCTCGTGAATCGATGCTGTGCCCTTGTGAAAGCGGATTCTACGGGAACGTCGCTCCGTTGCGGGACCGGCCGTGTCCAGAGCACCCGCGCAGCGATGCAGGCCGGGGGGCAATTGTGTGATGTGATTCGCCTTTACGCTGCCTGGTACCCTCTTGCGTACTATGCTGGCGAGGTAGTATAAGATAGCTCTACGCAGTTTAAGGAGGAACCACATTGGCTACGCCAACCGCACCCCAGACTCTCATCGATGACACCGTCCTGCAGCGCTTCGCAGAGCGCGCACCAGCCTACGACCGTGAGAACCGCTTCTTCAGCGAGGATTTCGAGGAACTGCGCGAAGCAGGCTTCCTGAAGATCCACGTACCCGAGGACATGGGCGGCCCGGGCTACAACCTGCCGGAAACGCTCCGCGAGCTTCGCCGCATCGCCTACCACGCCCCGGCAACGGCGCTGGCCACCAACATGCACCTCTATTGGACCGGCATTGCCTCGGACATGCGCCGGCTGGGCGACCCGTCGCTCGAATGGATGCTGGAGGAGGCGAAGCAGGGCGAGGTCTTCGCGGCCGGCCACGCCGAACACGGAACCGACCTTCCCGGGTTCCTTTCGACCTGCAAGGCGGAGCGCGTCGACGACGGTTATCGCTTCACCGGTCGCAAGATGTTCGGCAGTTTGACGCCGGTCTGGACACGCCTCGGCCTCTGGGGCATGGACACCGACGACCCCAGAGGGCCGCAGATGGTGCACGCTTTCATGCACCGTGACGCGGAGGGCTACCGCATCGAGGAAACCTGGGACACCCTGGGCATGCGGGCCACCCGCAGCGACGACACCATCCTCGAAGGCGCCTTCGTCCCGGATAGCCATGTTGCGCGCGTGCTGCCGGCGGGTACCGCGGACCTGTTCGTCCTCACGCTCTTCGCCTGGGTCGAACCCATGTTCGGCACGATCTATCTTTCGGCCGCGCGCCGGGCAATGGACGTGGCCATCGCGGGGGTGAAAAACAAGACCTCCCTGGCACTCACCCGCACCATGGCCTATCACCCGGAGATCCAGCACAACGTTGCCGAAATGTATATCGCGCTCGAAAGCGCCGACGCATTCGTCGACAGGATCGCCAGTGACTGGGCCAACAATGTCGACCATGGCGAAGAATGGCCCGCGAAGCTGGTCGCCGCAAAGCACAATGCCGCCGAGGCCGCCAAGAAGGTCGTCGACAATGCGATGACGATCAGCGGTGGGTTCGGCATGTTCAAGCGCAGCGAGCTGGAGCGTCTCTACCGCGACATCCGCTGTGGCGGTTTCCATCCGGCCAACTCCATGCTCGCGCACGAGATCATCGGCAAGACCGCCCTCGGCATCGGCCTCGACGAACAGCCGCGCTGGGGCTAATCGGCGCTAACCCGACGGAAAGGAGCCCGTGCGCCGCTCTCGCGGCCACGGGCTTGCCCCCTTCGGTGCTCCTGTAGCTCCGGAGCACCACCTGTCCTCCGGGGTAGCCGAGCCTTATGGGTTCCGTGCTGCATCGAAGCCCTCCCTGGTGTGGGGAGGTATGCCTATGCCCAATTGCCAACGCGGCTAAACGCCGTCCCCATGCGCAATTCGTACAGGCATACGCCCAAGGGAGGAGCTAAGTTGTGAGAACTCAAGTCCGAACTTCAAGTATCACGAAGCCCGCGCTCGTCG
>SLAK01000018.1 GCA_007126855.1 Dehalococcoidia bacterium
AGCGCGGCGCCGACTTCAGCGTGGTCCAGCTGCAGATGCTGCTGTTCGAGGGCGAGCAGGCGCCTGTAGGAGCGCCCGGATGCATGCACAAGGCTGGCGTAGCGGTCGCCAAGCGCCTGCACCATGGCGAGCACACCGATGGGGTGCAGGAGCCCGCCCAGGAAGGCCTCTTCCGCTTCCGGGACGCTGGCGGCGCGCGCCACCATCTGGGCGCCGTTCGCGGCGAGCAGGCTCCGCTCCCAGAAGAGATTGGGGTCGATGGTCCGGCGATCCTTCGGGTCGAAGCTGCCGACCAGCGAAAAGCTGAGCGCCAGAGACTTCACGGTACGGAATCCCAGCACCAGGATGGCGTCGCGCACACTGCCCACCTTGCGGGCACGGCCATAGAAGCTGGAGTTGGCCATCTTCAGGACCCTGGAGGCGAGCGCAGGGTCGCGGCCGAGTACGCCGGCGATCTCGTCGATGCTCACGTCCGGCTTCTGCACCAGGTCGATCACAGCGACCGCAACGCCGGGCAGGCTTGGCAGCCTGGGCGATGCCAGGACCTGATCGAGTAGCTCGTTGTTCTGAGGCGCGTCCCCTGCAGCGTCGTCGTGGGCCATGTGGCGGACCATCTCCTCGTCGTTCCAGTTGGCGTCACCGCCGGTTTCAGCGTGTTGCACTGGAAGAATCGGCGGGGTGGGCCGCCGCTGGATCGGGGAATCCACCTAAGGGTGCCGGGTCTGATGGTGCCCGAGCCCAGCGCGCCGCGGCCATAGACGCAATGCGGCGGTGGCAGCAACCGTGCTCCACCGCCGCTTGTCCCTTACTTGGCGTGCGCCGGGTGCTTCGGGATGATGCCGGCGGCTTCGCGGGCGGCATCCTTGGCGCCTTCCAGGTCGTATTCGCGCATGGTCACGATGCGCTGAGCGGCGAGGCCGCCGCCGGCCGCCAGGGTGGTGACCAGTTCCCAGCCGCCGTAGGCGTCGGCGGTCATGTCGCGGATGAGGTTGTACATCCGCATGCGGTCCTCCACCGGGACATCGGACTTGGTGTGAAGGTACTTGTCCATGTACCTGGTGATTTCCTCGTTGCGGTAATCAGCTTCGGTGGGTAGCGTGATGACCAGCCCGCCACCCATGTCGTGGAGCTTCTGCACCATGAGGTGCCAGTTGGCGGCGCCGTAGAACTTGCCCACGTTCACGGCCAGCGGGTCCGGATAGACCATGCCGGTTTCGGTGACCTTGTAATTGCGGATGGCGTGCTCGAGCGACATGCGGAGCATCTCTGCGTAGAAGACAAGGTCGGAAATCTTCTCCTGGATGTGGGATGCGCGGTGGATGCCGTTCATCTCGCAGAGGAGCTGGGCGGTGCCGACAAGCAGCCGGGACCGCTCCACCATGCCGATGAGCCCGCCGATGCGCTCCCAGAGGCCGAGGGAATGCGCCAGGATGCCGGCAAGCTCGTATTCGCCGGCCAGGAAGACACGGTCCCAGGGCACGAAGACGTCGTCGAAGATGACGAAGCCTTCGGGCGCGTTGTGCGTGGCGCTGAGCGGGTAGTCCATCTCGCTCAGGCCGGGTCGCGCGTAGGCCCGGTTGATGATCTTCACGCCCGGCGTATTGGTCGGGACGGAGAAGGACACGGCCCACTGCTCTTCGCCGGGCCCCATTGCCTTGGTGGGCATCACGGTCTGTTCATGCACCAGGCTCGCGCCGGTGATGTGCAGCTTGGCGCCGCGGACGTAGATGCCATCCTGGTTCTTGTCCAGGATGCGCATGTAGAGGTCGGGGTCGTCCTGGTCCTTGGGGTGCCGTGAGCGGTCGCCCTTGGCATCGGTGATGACCTGGTCGGCGCGGAGGTCGTTATCGCGGCAGTGGCGGTAGATGCGCTCGATGTTCTCGGCGTACTGGCCGTTCACCTGCGCGACCTGGCCCTTGATGTTGTACAGCGCCATAAGGACGGCGCTCACCGCGGTGCTGATGCTGGTGATGTGCGCTAGCTGGATGCGCTTTTCCAGGTCTTCTTCCGACATTGGCACTTTGAAGATGCGGTGGGCCAGGGTGCCGTCCTCGGTCTCGTACACGCGGATGTCGCGCGTCTCCGGGTCGTCGTAAACGTAGTCCTGCTCGGCGTTCCGGATGGGCACTTCGAACCAGGGGTCCTGGGTGATGTCCGGGACTGATTCCCCGGCGATATAGGTGATGCGCCCGTCGCGCAGGCTTTCTCGATACCAGGCAGGGTCCTTCAGGCCCATGATTCGGCTCTCCATATATGCATTGTGATTCCGTCCCGCAATGGCGTGGCCGCCGCGCCCGGGACTGGTGGCGAAAGTCAACAGGCTTTCGGACGGCCTGTCAACGAAAGCGTGTGCCGCGAGTGCGAAGGGTATGGAAAAGGCCATGAGAAGGGGATACAGAACGATTACATAAGCTTAACTGGCCTGTTCTGTTCGGCCTCGCCCTGCTAGTCTCTTCCCGCATCATCTACCGGAGCGCTGAATGAAGCTGCATGAATACCAGGCTCGTGACCTCCTTGATCAAAACGGGGTCGCAGTAACCAAAGGCCGCGTCGCCAGCACCCCTGCCGAGGCGCGGGCAATTGCGGAAGAACTCGGCGGGAAGGTGGTTGTGAAGGCCCAGATCCACGCCGGCGGCCGGGGCAAGGGCCGCCTCGTTAATGAGGGCGAAACCGCCGCAATGTACGAGAAGCTGACCACCGACCCGGCGAACAATGCCGGCCAGGTGCGCGGCGAACGCGTGGGCGGTGTCCGGCTCGCCGATACAGCGGAGGAAGCCGACGCGGCTGCCGCGGCTATCCTCGGCAAGCACCTGGTCTCCATCCAGACCGGCCCCGAAGGGAAGCTCGTCAAGAATGTGCTCGTTGCCGAGCAGGCCGACATCGAGAAGGAGTACTACCTGTCGGTGATGGTGGACGGCAGCGTTGCCGGGCACCTGTTCATCGCCTCCGCGGAGGGCGGCACCGAGATCGAGGAAGTAGCGGCGCGCAACCCGGACGCGATCGCGCGCATCGGGGTAAATCCCGGCGCGGGATGGGAGCCGTATGTCGGCCGGACCATTGCAGCCCGCCTTGGCCTGACGGGCGACCAGGCGGACCAGGCCGCGAAGCTCGCCGAGGGCCTCTACCGGACGGCTGTGGCCACGGATGCCAGCCTGGTCGAGATCAACCCGCTGGCACTCCTGTCCGACGGCCGGGTGGCCGCGGTGGACGCCAAGCTCACCATCGACGACAACGCGCTCTTCCGCCACAAGGACATCGAGGCCATGCGCGACAAGGACGAGGAAGCTCCTCTCGAGGTGATGGCCCAGGACCTCGGCGTCGCTAACTTCATCAAGCTCGACGGCAACATCGGTTGCATCGTCAACGGCGCCGGCCTCGCCATGGCGACGATGGACACCATCAAGCTTGCCGGCGGCGAACCGGCAAACTTCCTGGACATTGGCACTGTGAATGACCCGCAGCGCGTGGTGAACGCGCTCAAGGTCATCCTCGAGGACAAGGCAGTTGAAGCCATCCTGATCAACATCTTCGGCGGCATGGCGCGGGTCGACACGATCGCCGAGGGGGTCATCGAAGCGCACAAGCAGATGGACATCAACGTGCCGATGGTCCTGCGCCTGGTGGGCACCAACCTGGCCGAAGGCGAGAAGCTGCTGGAGGAGTCCGGGATCGATGTGGTCCGCTCGAAAGAGCTCGGTGAGGCCGCGAAGCGGGTGGTGGAGGTTGCCGGGGCGGCGTAGCGCAAACGCAGCGGAATGCTTTACGCGGGCACGCCACCGGGCGCGCCCGCTTGTAGTGATGCGGTGATGCGCCTCGTGACAGATTTCCGGAAGTTCGATGGTATCCGCGTGGTGGACCCGTTCGCCGCGTAGCTCTCCGGCCTACTCTTTCTCCTGTTGCTTCTGCTGCGCCTTCCATAGTGCGCGCCCCTTGTCCGGCGTCGGATCCTTGACCAGGCCATAGATCTCGCGGCCTTCGTGGTCCTCGGGGAGGTACTCGGTGATCGGGAGGCCTTCTTCAGTGACGAAGAGCAGGCAGTGGCAGTACTTGTAGAGCTGCATCTCGTCGCAGGCGCAGATCCAGTCGCGGCGCTTCACCTCTTCTTCGCGGGGGAGGTAGAGGCCCTCGGGCCAGTTCCCGTTTTCGTCCTTCTCCGGATAGAAGTTGCAGGGGCAGAGCGGGCGCCCGTAGCGGTCGATGTGGGACGCGAGGCCGAGGACCACGCCCTCGGTGATGCCCCGGTCGGGGTGCAGATGGGTGCCTGACTTCTCGGCGTACTTCTCGGCGTATTTCCACATCTTGTCGATGGACTCTTGCTTCGGCTCTTCCAAACCAAACTCCTCGCTGGTGCTGCGGCGATTCGACGCGCTCACTTTAGCGTAGTGGGTGGCACGTCCAAGCCGCTACGGCATGGCCGTGAGCATGCCGGTCGATGCAGCCTGAGGAACTGCCGTTTGCCCGGCTCTGTGCGAGTGGCGATTCAGGCGGCCTGCTTTGGCGGCTCCAGCGCATAGCCTGAGCCCCAACGATTCACGATGTACGCGGGGTGGCTCGGGTCGTCTTCAAGCTTCTGGCGGAGGTAGCGTACATAGAGCCGAAGGTAGTGGGTCTCGCCGGCGTACTGCTCGCCCCAGACGCGTGCGATGAGCGCTTTGGAGGGCACCACACGTCCCGCGTTCTCCGCGAGGGTGACGAGCAGGCGGAACTCTGTGGGCGACAGGGAGATTATCTCGCCGCGCTTGCGGACGAGCCGGCGCTCCAGGTCAATCTCCAGCTCGCCGATCCGGAGGGCACCCGCTTCTTGCTCCTGTTCGCGCAATGCATTGCGCGACTGGGCGCGGAGCAGCGCCCGCAGGCGCAGGTCCAGTTCGCGGGTCGAGACGCGCGGCGGACAAACCTCGTCGGCACCGGCTTCAAAGCAGTGCGCCATCTCGGCCAGGTCGCCCGCCAGGCCCACCGCGACGAGCGGGCCAAGGGTGCACGGCCGCAACGATTCGACAAGCTGTGACAGGTGCCCGTTGTCGCGACCGAGGTCGATCACGATGGCGTCGGGGCCGACCATGCCCGCCTGTGTTCTCGCCTCGCGCGGTTCGCCGCAGGTGGTTACGCGGTAGCCGCTTTCTTCAAGCGTGCGTGCTCGAAGGTAGCCCTGTTCCAGTCCTCTCGAAACCAGGAACAGGCGAGTGCCCACCGGCGGCGGGAGTTCGGTCCACTGCTGTTCGACGCTTCGCATCGTCATCAACGCGCTCCCCCGGGGCTGTCCGGAAAATTCCTGATACCGGCGCGGTATCCGGCGGCCGAAACCCACGGCATGAGGCTTCCGCCGTTCGGCTTGTTCCTGTTCGCTGGTGTTTGCTG
>SLAK01000398.1 GCA_007126855.1 Dehalococcoidia bacterium
GTTCGGATCAAGCCCGCCGGGCAAGGTCCAGGCCGAGTTCAGCGCGCTCAGGCTTAACGCATCGACGCTTGCTGCAAGAGCCCACTCGGGGCCATCGGTGGAATCCTCATCTTCCCAGTCGAGGGCGAGCAGCGCGCTTACGGTTGTACCGAAAAGCGAAGTCTCGCCATGCACGGCCAGGAAGGAGTTGGTGTAGTCGACCGTGACGGTCCCGAGGGTTACCGGTTCGAAATCGGCCTCCGGGACAACAAACGCGATCACGGCATTGTCAGGCGCTCCCGCTATCTGCTGGATGACCTCGTACGCTGTCGCTTCCTGCTCGGTGATATCAACAACAATCTGGTCGTTGTCAGCCTCATAGCCGGCGGGCTGGATCATGACGGTGAGTTCGGTTTCCGCCACACCGACCCGGAGCAATGTCGCAGCAGCGAGAACTGCGAAACTGAGGACCGCAAGAACGACGATCGGTCGAAGATACGAATTTACAGCAAACACAAAAAGCCCCCGTCCCTGTCGCTGCCATCGGAGCGGGGCTTGGACAAGGTTCCTGTAGTGGGCGCGGACGATACACGTTGCGTCTTTGGTACGCAAGAATGCTCTGTGTTTAATCAACAGCCATGCAGCAGCATTGCTCTGAGGGGCGGTCCCAAGTCGACATAAGTACGGCTCAACACGCAGATATAGCGACGACGCGAGCCCGGGGGGCACGGGTAGACCCATACAGTGCGAAAGGCAGCGTCCACGACGCTTTCGGAGTCCGGTCACGAGCCAATCGGCGTTGGACACAGTCCTCCATTGAATTCACCGGCCTATGACCACGGCGTGTGGCGGCCCAGGTACAGGCTCTGTGCCCTTCGACCAGCGAATGTGTCAATACACGAACGGCCATTGGCCAGTTCCCCGATCAGGCTTAACGATGTGGTGCGTGTAGACGTGCGTAACGGCTGCGCTACGCACAAGAGTCAGGGTAAAGGCGGCCCCGGTTGGCGATCGCGCAGTTGCGCCGGGGGCCCGCGCGGGACAAGAAGAAGCGCGGGTGGTGTGTACCCGCGCTTCTTTGATGGTGGCGTCTCCGCCTTTGTTGTCATCTCCTGGTGGTGAGGCCCTGGATGCTGGGGGCGGGCCTCACCACGTGCCGGGAGCGCCGGTGCGTTACCCGGAGATGTTCATGCTGACCTGGATATTGAGCTGGTACACCACCACGATATTCGTCCCATCGTCGCCGGTGTACTGCGCGATGACGACGGAGTTGGCGGCGTCCTGGTAGTTCACCTGCGTGCCGCCGGAGCCGCCGCTGAGGCCATCGACCTGGACTCCGAGGATTTCCCAGTTTTCGCCGAGGTCGAGGCTGCTCGCGATGAGTTGGGCGAGATAGACGTCGAGCTGATCGGGCACGTCGTCGAGCGAAGCGAAGTTGACGTTGAGCGCGATCTGGAAGTTTTCCTGGATGACGGTGGCGATGTTCGTGCTGTTGTCGCCGCTGATCTGGATGATCTCGGCAGAGTTGCTGGCTGCCTGGACGTTGAGCTGGGTGGGCCCGGCTGGCGCGTGACCGCGCTTGTGGCCACGGCCCGGATGGTTGTCCCGGTTTCGTGCTTCACTGGCTCGTTCCAGCCCCGTTGCATGAGAGGGACGCCCCACGGCCTTTCCCTGCTTCGAGTTGTCCTTGCCGTCGCTTGCTCTGGCGGCGGCGTGGTCGGGTGGGCCGGCAGCTTCTGCCGTGCTGGCGTGAATGGCTGGGAGGATGGCCCAGAGGGCAAGGATGGCGGCGATAGCCACCAGTCCTCCTGCTCTCAACGGCATCCTGGTTGGGCGGCGAATCGTTCGTGTCGTGGTCATGTGACGCACCTCCGTAGATTCCCGCGTGGCACGCAATGTACCTGTTCCGCGGCGACGGCAACGTATCGCGGAACTGATCGACGCCGCATAAGCCTTGCGTAAGAACTTCGCAACAAGAGGAGGGAAACGTCGCCGAAGGCCCGGGTAAGAGCAGGTGCAAATCCACGGCCAGAACGGTCGGCAGGCTGAGCCAGCGGCCTGCCTCAGGGTGCCAGGATAAAGGAACCGGCGCCTGGGCGAGGCGCCGGTCTTGTTCCGTTTCGGCCGGGTTAGCCCTGGTTGGCCGCGCCGTTCTGGGAAGCCGCGGGAGCGCCGCTGCCCGGGCGTTCCAGCACGTCGTCGATCAGCCCGTAGTCCTTGGCGCCCGGCGGGTCCAGCCAGAAGTCGCGATCGGTGTCGCGCTCGATGCGGTCCATGGGCTGACCGGTGGTCTCCTGGATGATGCCGCGGAGCACCCGCTGGAGCCGGAGCGTCTCGCGTGCCTGGATTTCGATGTCGGCGGCCTGGCCCTGCGCGCCGCCCATCACCTGGTGCAGGTGCACCGTGGCGTGCGGCAGTGCAAAGCGCTTCCCGGGGGTGCCGGAGGTCAGGAGCACGGTGCCCATGCTGGCCGCAAGCCCGATACACACGGTGGACACCTCAGGCCGGATGATGCGCATCGTGTCGTAGATGGCGAGTCCGGCCGTCACGCTTCCGCCGGGGCAGTTGATGTACATCATGATGTCCTTCTCATCATCCTCGCGGGCCAGGTAGAGAAGCTGGGCGATGATGATGTTCGCGATCATGGCGTCGATCGGCGTGCCCAGGAAGACGATGCGCTCCTTCAGCAGCAGCGAGTAGATGTCGTAGGCACGCTCGCGGCGGCCATCGGACTCGATGACGAAGGGCATCACGTCAGTGGGACGTACCAGGTCCGCATCGGGCTTTTTCCCGGCCATCAGTTCCTGTACCAAATCGTCTGCCTGGCTCATCGTGCGGACCTCCCGTGTGTTGGTTTCAGTGTGCCCGGAGAAGCGGCTCACAGGCAAAGGCTCACCCGGGAACAGGAAAGCGCGAGCTTCAGCGCGGGCTAAAAGCGATAGCTCTTCAGGTCGCGGGCCACGATGGTGCGCTCCAGCCCGTAGTCATCCACATCGGGCGTGAGGTGCGTCAGGATAAGCGTGGCGTCCCGTGCCATGGCCGCGCGCACGTGCGGGATGTCGTCGACCAGGTTCATGTGAATGGGGATGTAGTTGTCCCGCGACGCGCATTCGCTCACGAGCACCTCGTTTGTCCGCGCAAGATCGAGCACGCCGTCACAGAGGCTGGTGTCGCCGGTATAGGCGAAGCGGCGGCCATCCAGGCGGCATGCGTAGCCGAGGTTGAGCGAAAGCCGGGTGTCGTGCGCGACCTCGACCGGTTCGATCTCGAGCTGGCCGAGCTGGATACACTCCCCCGGGGCTGCTTCCACCCACTGGATTTCGAAACGCCCTTCGAAGAGTCCCGGGTAGACGGCCTCGCCAATGGACCGCGCGAGCTGAACCGTACCCGGTGGCCCCACGATGGTGACAGGCCGTTCGCGCCCGTTGTACTTCCAGTGAAGGATGAGCGACGGCAGCCCCAGGAAATGATCGCCGTGGTGGTGGCTGATGATGACCCCGTCCAGGGCATTCGGGTCGATGCCTGCGCGATGCAGCGCCATGAGCGCCGACGGCGGCGCCTCGAACAGGTACCGGCCGTTTGCGACAAAACCGTTCCAGCAAAGGCCGTCGGGCGCAAAGGCGTTTCCGGTACCAACGAAGGTGAGCTCAAGTTCAGACACGGCACCACTGTACAGGAGGGTTCGCGGCGCGGGCCAATATCGCGGTGGATTGCTGGCCCTGCGCGCTTCACAATGAGCCGGTGACCTATCGCGTGGGCATCATCAATGTGACCGGTTTCGCAGGCATGGAAGCCGCCCGGCTGCTGTGGAGCCACCCTTCCGCGCAGCTCGTGGCCGCCACCGGGCGCTCGCTTGCCGGGAAGAAGCTGCGGGAGGCGTTCCCCCACCTCGCCGTCTATCGCGACCTGGTCATCGGCGACGAGATAGAGGACGACGTTGACATCGTAATGTCGGCCCTGCCGACGGCGGCCAGCGCCGAAGCGTGCGCGCCGTGGGTGCGCAAGGGCATCCCGACGATAGACATCGCGGCAGACTTCCGCCTTCGGGACCCGGGCGCCTACGAGGAGTGGTTCGGCCAGCCGCACCCGGCCCCGGACCTGCTGGAGCAAGCTGTCTACGGCCTCCCGGAACTCAACCGCGACCGCATCAAAGCGGCAAAGCTTGTCGCAAATCCCGGCTGCTACCCGGCGACCTCTCTGCTGGCCCTGGCGCCGGCAATGGCCGAGGGGCTCATCGAGGACTCGGTAGTTGTGGACGCCAAATCCGGCGTTTCCGGCGCCGGGCGCGGGACAGGTGGTGGCTTCGCCTACGCGGATGTGAACGAAGACGTCAGCGCCTACAAGATCGCGAACCACAACCACCAGCCGGAGATCGCCCAGGAGCTGGGCGCGTTGCGCGAAGGGCCGCAGCCGCGCGTCACCTTTGTGCCCCACCTGGTGCCCATGACCCGCGGCATCCACGCCACCTGTTACGCACCGCTGCGGCGAGATGTTTCGCGGGATGAGGTCTTTCGGCTCTACCGCGATTTCTATGGCGATGCGCCGTTCACCGCCGTAGTGGAATCGCCACCCCACACCAAGCACACGCTCGGCAACAACATGTGCCTGGTCCACCCGGTGGTCGACGAGCGAAACGGGATGCTCGTGGTCGCGGGCGTGCTCGACAACCTGGTGAAGGGCGCGGCAGGGCAGGCGATCGAAAACATGAACCTGATGCTCGGCCTGCCCCAGGATGCCGGGCTCAACATCCCGGCGGTGTTCCCCTGATGACGAAGATTGATACGACGGGCGGCCCGACCACGCCGCAGGGCTTCCACGCAGGCGCCACATACGTCGGCATGAAGACCTTCGGCGACGGCAAGCTCGACCTGGGCATCCTGCTGTCCGATGAACCGTGCACCACCGCGGCCGTGTTCACGAAGGCCCGGCTGCACGCTCCTGCGATTGATATCGACCGCGAACACCTCCGGGACGGTCGTGCGCAGGCTGTCGTTGTCAACGCCGGCATCGCTAACGCGAGCACCGGCGAACGCGGGCTGAATGACGCGCGGCGTGTCACCGGCTGGGTGGCCAGCCGCTTCGACCTTCCGCAAGACGACGTGCTGATCTGCTCGACAGGCGTTATCGGCCACTACCTGCCGATGGACCTGATGGAGCACGGGGTGCTCTCGCTGGGAATCCACGACCGCGGCGGCAGCGAGGAATTCGCACGCGCGATCATGACGACGGACACGCGCCCGAAGCATGCCGCGATCCGCTTCGGGCCCTACACGCTCGGCGGCTGCGCGAAGGGCGCGGGCATGATCCACCCGGACATGGCGACCATGCTCGCCTTCATCGGCACCGATGCGCAGGTGGACGCGGATCTGTTGGGGCA
>SLAK01000255.1 GCA_007126855.1 Dehalococcoidia bacterium
AGAGGATAGTCCGCAAGGTTCATGCAAAGACTCTACTTCAGCCGCCTGCTCAGGGCACGGCGCCCCGTTGCCTCTGTCCCTCGCCGCCGCTTCCCGGTAGGCTTGCGCCGATGTTCACGCGTGTCCTTGTAGCCAACCGCGGCGAAATCGCCGTCCGCGTCATCCGCACTCTCCGCCGGCTCGGCATCCATCCCGTGCTCGCCGCATCAATCCCGGACAGGCATTCCCTCGCCGCCCGCCATGCCGGGGAAACCGTCGTCCTGGATGGCTATAGCTCCGCCGAGACCTACCTCGACCAGGACGCCGTCATCGCCGCCGCTAAGCACACCGGCTGCGAGGCCATCCACCCTGGCTACGGCTTCCTGGCCGAAAACCCCGATTTCGCCGAACGCTGCGCGTCGGAGGGAGTCGCCTTCGTTGGCCCGCCCGCAGAAGCGCTGCGCCGGCTCGGCAGCAAGACCGCCGCCCGCGCCATCGCCGTCGACTGCGGTGTCCCGGTCGTGCCCGGCTACGACGGCCCCGACGACGATGATGCGCTCGCACGCGAAGCCGAACGCGTCGGCTTCCCGCTGGTAACGAAAGCCCGCGCGGGTGGCGGTGGCCGGGGCATGCGCGTCGTCCGCGCACCGGGCGAAATCGCCGAAGCCGTGGCTGCGGCCCGCCGCGAAGCTGCTGCCGCTTTCGGCGATGGCTCCCTCTTCCTGGAGCGGTACATCGAACGCGCCCGCCACGTCGAAGTCCAGGTCCTGGCCGACACCCACGGCAACTTGCTCCATCTGGGCGAGCGCGACTGCTCCATCCAGCGCCGCCATCAGAAAGTCATCGAAGAGGCGCCCAGCCCCATCGTCGACGAAGCCCTCCGCGCCGAGCTCACCGCAGCCGCACTCAAGATCGCCGAAGCTGTCGGCTATGTGAACGCCGGCACCTTCGAATTCCTCGTCGGCGAGCCCGGCCAGGACGGTGCGCGCCCCTACTGGTTCATCGAGGCCAACCCCCGCCTCCAGGTCGAACACCCCGTCACCGAAGAGATCACGGGGCTCGACATCGTCGAACTTCAGCTCCGCATCGCAGCGGGCGAACCCCTCCCGCTCCGCCAGGGAGACGTCACCTTCAGCGGCCACGCCATCGAACTGCGCCTCAACGCGGAAGACCCGCGTAGCGATTTCGCCCCATCCGCCGGCCGCCTCCGCCGCCTCGATCTGGGTTCGGGACCCGCCCCGGGGACTCGGGTTCGCTTCGATGCCGGCTTCGAACCCGGCGACGAGATCCCCGCCTACTACGACTCACTCATCGGCAAGCTCATCGCCCATGCCCCTGACCGTTCTCAGGCCATCGCCGCACTGGTTTCCAACATGCCTCTCACCACCCCGCTGGTCACAAACGCTGCCCTCCTCCGCGCCGTGATCAGCCACCAGGACTTCGCCGGTGACGCCATCCACATCGAATGGCTCGAATCCCGTCTGAAAGAAGTTTTGGACCGGGCACAGCCGCCACTGGTGGCACTTGCGGCGGCTGCCGCCTGCACCTGGGCGCAGCGCGACGCCTCATGGATAGGCGCCGGCCAGCTCGCCATGTGGCTCCACGACGGCGCCGAAACCCACTGTGTCCACCTGTGCTCGGGTCGCGCCGGCGCCATGCACCTCGCCATCGGCGAAGTCGAGATGAACGCAACTGCCCCGGCCTTCAGCCCGGCCGTCTGGGTCGATGGCCAACGCTGCCACGTCACGGCAGAAGGCGAAGACACGCTCTCCGTCGATGCCGGGGGAGAAACCTGGCGTTTCACCATCGTCCCGCCTCCACCGCTGCCCCGCCACGCACGGCCCACTGTGCCCGGCAGCACCGCCGTCACTGCCCCCCTCTCCGGTACCGTTGCCGCCGTTTACGTGGCCGAAGGCGACGAGGTTGAAGCCGGGCAGCTTCTGCTCACGCTGGAAGCGATGAAGATGGAGCATCGCCTGGTCGCGCCTGCCAGCGGTGTCATCGCCTCCGTCACCGTTGCGCCCGGCGACCAGGTCGCGCAGGGCCATCCCCTGGTCGAGCTCGGCGAATAAACGACGGGTGACCCCGAAGGATCGCCCGTCGCAATCGACCGGTGGTTGGCCGCTCAGTCGCTGCTGAACGGCAGATCCACGCCTGCCACGCGACGCCCCTGCGTCGCGTGCACCCGCGCGATGGACTCCGGCTCCACCTCTTGGACCGTTGTCGTCTTCGGCCCCCGGACCATCGCCATGCGGCCCGTCCGCGCCAGCTCGCGGATGCCGTAGGGCTCGCACATTTTCACGAAGCCCTCGATCTTGTCCTCGTCGCCGACCACCTGCAGCGTCAGCGAGTTCGTCGCAACGTCGACCACGTCGGCGCGGAAGATAGTCGCAATCTCCAGGATCTCGTGGCGGTTCACGTTGTTCGCGCGTACCTTCACGAGCGCCAGCTCGCGGGCCACGATCTCCTCGTTCGAAAGGTCCGAGACCTTCACCACGTCGATCAGCTTGTAGAGCTGCTTCTCGACCTGCTCCACCGGCGCGCTCTCGCCGTCGACGACGATCGTCATCCGGCTCAAGCCCGGCGCCTCGGTCCGCCCGACGGTGAGCGATTCGATGTTGAACCCGCGCCGCCGGAACAGGCTCGCCACGCGCATCAGCACGCCCGGCTTGTCTTCGACGATCGCGACCACCGTATGGTCTTTGACGCTTGGTTGTCGGCCATTCATCCGGCTCATCGCGCAAGCTCCTCTGCCGGCGCCTCGATCGTCTCCGAAAGTGCTGCACCTGCCGGCACCATGGGCCACACGTTTTCTTCCTGGTCGATCTGGAAGTCGATCAAAATCGGCCCCGGATGCTCCCGCGCTTCACGGATGGCCGGGATGACTTCAGCCTTTGTCTCCACGCGCAGCGCCCGGATGCCATAGGCATCAGCCAGCTTCACGAAGTCTGGCTGGGTCACCGCCACCGAGACGAAGTTCCGGTCGTAGAAAAGCTGCTGCCACTGGCGCACCATGCCGAGATAGCCGTTGTTGAAGATCGCGATTTTCACCGGCAACTGCTCATCGACAAGGACAGCCAGCTCTTCCATCGTCATCTGGAAGCCTGCGTCGCCGCAGATGGCCCAGACCTCTGCGTCCGGGGTTCCGACCTGCGCACCAATCGCACCCGGCAGCTCGAAACCCATCGTGCCAAGACCGCCCGAGCTGACGAGCTGGCGGGCCCGCTTGTAGAAATAGTGCTGCCCGGCCCACATCTGGTGCTGGCCAACACCGGTCACGATCGTCGCTTCGCCGTCCGTCTCTTCGCAGAGCGTCCGCACGATGTACTGCGGCAGCAGCCGCCGCGACTCGCGGACGTGCAGGCTCGGGTGCTCTTCACGCATCCGGTCGATCCACCCGGTCCAGTCCGGGTGTCGCCGTTCTTCCACCTTCTCGAAAAGCTGAGGCAGTACGTGCTTCACGTCACCCACGATTGGCACCGCAGTCGAGAAGTTCTTCCCGATTTCCGCGGGGTCGATGTCGATGTGGATGATCTTTGCGTTCGGGTTGAAGTCGCTGAACCGCCCCATGGCCCGGTCATCGAAACGCATGCCTACGCCGATCACCACGTCTGCGCTGTCCGCTGCCATGTTGGCGTAATACATCCCGTGCATGCCCAGCCAGCCGTAGCTCAGCGGGTGCGCTTCCGGGAACCCGCCAATGCCCAGGAAGGTCGTGATCACCGGGATGTCGGCCTTCTCGGCCAGCGACACGAGTTCGTCGGTCGCGTTGCCCCAGATCGTGCCGTGGCCCGAGATGATGATCGGGCGTTCCGCCTGGTTGATAAGTTCCGCGGCCCGCCGGACCATGCCCGGATGCCCCTTCGTCGTCGGCTTGTAGCCGCGCAGGCTCAGCCGCTCCGGCCATTCGAACTCGGCCTCCTCCTGGAAGACGTCCTTCGGGATGTCGATCAGCACCGGCCCCGGCCGGCCCGTCGTCGCGATGTGCACCGCTTCGCGCACGGCCATCGCGATGTTCTCAGCCCGCATCACCAGGTAGTTGTGCTTCGTGATCGGCTGCGTGATCCCGGTGATGTCCGCTTCCTGGAAGCCGTCCTTCCCGAGCAGCGTCCGCGCCACGTTCCCCGTGATCGCGAGCACCGGTGTCGAATCCATGAACGCCGTGCAAATGCCCGTCACCAGGTTCGTTGCGCCTGGCCCGCTCGTGCCGAGGCACACGCCCATCCTGCCCGTGGCGCGTGCATAGCCGTCGGCCATGTGTGCCGCGCCCTGCTCATGCCGTACCAGCACATGCCGGAGGTCCGGAAACTCCGGCAACGTATCGTAGAGCGGCAACACGACGCCCCCGGGATACCCGAAGATCGTGTCCACACCCTCACGCTGGAGGCACTCCAGCAGGATCTGGGCTCCTGTCATCTTGGCCATGGTCGAGAGTCCTTCCTACGGTCGTGAGATTTGTACCCGGCGCTGCCCCGGTAAGGGGTGGCCGGCGCCCGCCACGCCATTCGGTCGTGGCTACCACATATCCGCCCGTGGGGCAGGTATGCGGCTAAAGGCAAGAGAGAGCGGCCGGTAAGCCACTGCCCCCCGACGAAAGCCGTAGGACTTCAGTGTATGGCTCGCACCCGCATTACGGAAAGTGCCACCGCCAGGTCAACTGAGATAACGATCACGTGCACAACAGGATGCTGCGACCTTCGTCGAACGCCAGGTCCATTCGACACTCGCCACTCGTCACTCGCCGCTTGAGATTCCCGCCAGCGCCTTCCCCGCCTCCAGCACCGGATCCACCAGCCGCTCCTCCCGCACTTCCGTGTAAACCCGTACCAGCGGCTCCGTCCCCGAGAGCCGCAGCAGCAGCCAGCCATCATCGATGTGGAAGCGCCAGCCGTCCATCCGGTCGCTGCTGCGCACGGGCTGCCCCGCTATCTGCGTTGGTTTTGCTTCATCCAGCCGCGCGCGTACCGCATCATTGGCGCCCGGCTCCAGCTCGATGTCCACGCGCCTGTAATAGTGCGGCCCCGTGATTGCGAACAACTCGACGAGCAGCTCCGTTGGCCGCTTTCCGGTGCGCGCCACATAGTCCAGCAGGTACAGGCCCGCAAGGATCCCGTCGCGCTCCGGCAGGTGCCCGCGGAATCCGTAGCCGCCACTTTCCTCCCCGCCGAGCAGCGCGTCATGCTCCATCATCAGCGGCCCCACGTGCTTGAAGCCCACCGGCGTCTCGAAGAACGGCACCTCGTAGCGTTCTGCGAGCAGACGTGCCATGTCCGTTGTCGTCAGCGACTTCACGATCGCGCCTCGCTGCCCCCGCTCGCCCAGCAGGTACTGCGTTAGCAGCGCAAAG
>SLAK01000346.1 GCA_007126855.1 Dehalococcoidia bacterium
CCGATCATGGCCCAGTATCGCCCCGACTCCAGCAGTGGCCCATCACCACGCTCGTCCCGGGGCGGTGTCTTGTCAACGCTCGTCATGCTTCTCGACTATACCGGTGCAGAGCCTCTCGGGCCGCCCAGCCTCAGGATGCCGCTGTCTGCGGGTACAACGATGGCCGCTGCGTCTCGAAGTCGCGGATCTTGTCCTCTTCCAGCAGCGTTAGCGCGACGCTGTCCAGCCCCTCCAGCAGCGTGTACTTCACGAAGGGGTCGATGTCGAAGCTGCGTACGAACCCGCCGTCCGGCGTCGAAACCGTCTGCGCCTCGAGGTCCACCACCAGTTCGGCCTCGGGGTGCTCTTCGGCGCGCGCCACCAGGAAATCGCAGTCCTCCTGCGAAAGCACCACCGTCAGCAGCCCGATCTTCGCGCAGTTGTTCCGGAAAATGTCCGCGAACGACGGCGCGATGACCACTCGCAGTCCCATGTCCTCCAGCGCCCACGGCGCGTGCTCGCGCGATGATCCGCACCCGAAGTTCGGGCCCGTCACCATGATGCGCGCCCCGTCATAGGCCGCGTCATTCAGCACAAAGGCCGGGTCCTTCCGCCACGTCTCGAAGGCAAACTCGCCAAAGCCGGTCCGCTCGATGCGTTTGAGGTACTTCGCCGGGATGATCTGGTCTGTGTCGACGTCCGCGCGGTTCAGCGGGACGGTCTTGCCCTGTACGCGTGTGAACTTTTCCATCAGCTCTTCCCCCATTCGCGGATATCGACGAAATGCCCGGCTATGGCCGCTGCCGCGGCCATCTGCGGGCTCACCAGGTGCGTGCGCCCGCCGGGACCCTGCCGCCCTTCGAAGTTGCGGTTCGATGTCGAAGCGCAGCGTTCGCCCGGCATCAGGATGTCCGGGTTCATCCCCAGGCACATCGAGCAGCCAGCATCACGCCATTCGAAGCCTGCATCCTTGAAGACTTTGTCCAGCCCTTCCTGTTCGGCCTGCAGCTTCACCAGCCCCGAGCCCGGCACCACCATCGCGCGCACCGTGCTCGCGACCTTGTTGCCGCGCACAATCTCCGCCGCCGCCCGCAGGTCCTCGATCCGCGAATTGGTGCACGACCCCAGGAACACGCGGTCCAGTGGGATGTCCTGGATGGCCGTGCCCGGCTCCAGGCCCATATAGACCAGCGATCGCTGAGCCTGCTCCTGCGCCTGCGGCGTCGGCATCTCCGATGGATCCGGCACGCGTCCGGTCACCGGCACGCTCTGCGCGGGCGTTGTGCCCCAGGTCACGCAGGGTTCGATCTCCTCGCCCCGCAACGTCACCGTCGTGTCAAACGTCGCGCCTTCGTCGGTCACCAGGCTGCGCCACTCGTCGACCGCCCGTTCCCACTCAGCGCCCTTCGGCGCGAAATTCCGCCCCTCCAGGTAAGCGAAGGTCGTGTCGTCCGGCGCCACCAGCCCGGCGCGCGCGCCGCCTTCAATCGACATGTTGCAAATGGTCATCCGCCCCGACATCGGCAGCGACCGGATCACATCGCCCCGGTATTCGATGACGTGTCCCACACCGCCCGAAACGCCGATCTCGCGGATGATCGCCAGGATCACGTCCTTGGCTGTCACACCGTCGTGCAGCGTGCCGTTGACCTCCACGGCCATCATCTTCGGCCGCGATTGTGGCAGCGTCTGCGTCGCGAGCACGTGCTCCACCTCCGATGTCCCGATGCCGAAGGCAAGCGCGCCCAGCGCGCCGTGCGTCGACGTGTGGCTGTCGCCGCACACGATGGTCATGCCCGGCTGTGTCAGCCCCTGCTCCGGCCCGATCACGTGCACGATGCCCTGCCGCACGTCCTCCACGCCGAAGAGTGGCACGCCAAACTCCTGGCAGTTGTGCTGCAGCGTCTCCACCTGCTGCACCGATAGCGGGTCGCTCCACGGTTTGTCGCGGTCAATCGTGGGTACGTTGTGGTCGACCGTTGCCAGTGTCAGGTCGGGCCGGCGCACCTTGCGCCCCGCCAGCCGCAGGCTCTCGAACGCCTGCGGCGAGGTGACCTCGTGCACCAGGTGCAGGTCGATGTACAGCAGGTCGGGCTTGCCTTCTTCGTGGCGGACCAGGTGCCGGTCCCAGATCTTTTGCGCAATGGTCCGGGGTTCAGCCATTCGTCGTCTCCGTTATCCCGGGATGGGTCTTCGTGAAACTCATCCTAACGCAGCCGTCGCTGCCGGACAGCGGCGTGATAAGAGCGATCGCGCACCATTGCCATGCCCGGCGCGCAACTCTTGGCCGCGCAACCAATGAAAAGCGGGGGTGCTGCCACCCCCGCTGCTGTTCCTGCCCTTCAGCAGGTTAGTCGAAGTCGAAATCGTCGAAGTCGCCGAAGTCGCCAAGGTCCATTACCGGGTAGGGTGGCTCGAACGCATTCGGCGCCGGGCTGTCAGAGAACTCGATGACCTCCATCCGGGAATACTCGCCATCGAAGGTACCCTCGGCGAACAAGAGGATGTTGAATTGGGTGCTTACGCAAACCACCCCGGAACCCTCAACCGTGGTTGCCTCGAAGCATTCGCCGCTTATTCCCGCAAAAGTCTGTCCGCTCGTGGGGCGAAGCTCCGCACCCTCCTCTTCCGCGATTTCCCGCAGAAGCTCTTCCTGGTCGAAGAAGAGGAATTCGTCCAGGAACTGGTCTTCCTCGCCTTCGAACCTCATGCAGAAGCCACCGTCCTCGTCGATGCAGGAGTAGCTGTATTCGCCGTCGAAGATGAACGCAAAAGAGCCCATTTCGCCATCGCCAAAGTCCCCCTCGACGCGCATGGCGTAGCGCGGCGGGTCCCTGTCGATCCGCCACTGCATCACCTCGTCTTCCATCCACTGGATCTCGTAGGTGATGCTAAGCGGCCGTTCCTGCTGTCCCTCGGCCGCGCGCCGCAGTGCTTCGGCCAGGTCCTCCGGATCGTCGTTCCCATTCACGTCGTCGTCGCCGTTCGCATCGTCTGGCGCCGGCGCTGCATCGTCGTCATCAACGTCATCAGTCGGCGCGCCGTTCGCATCATCGGATGGCACCCCGTTGTCGTCGTCATCGTTGCCGCACGCCACCAGCGCGAGCGACAGGATAGCTACGAGCCCAAGGCTTAGAAAAAGTGCGAAACGCGATCGGTTCGTCATTCAACCTCCAGGGAACCCGGCTTAGGGGTAGCACCATTCTGACGTGTTCTTCGTTTCCGGGCAGCAAACTCTAACGCCGTTCTTGTGGTTGTAACCCGGCCTCAACCGTATGCTTCCCTCAATGTTACGGTCACTCGGCGCGAAAAGATTCTTTCTCCCACCAGCCCTCCTCAACGCCCTGTGGGCTCTGCTCGCCATGCTGGCCGCCGCCATCCTTGTCCTCGCCATCCCGCAATGGGGCTATGGGTCTTCTGATGCTGGCGCCGCCGATGGATCGGCAGGTGACGCTACCGCTGCTGCCGGTGTCCACATCGTGGCGCTCCCCGCTTCGGTTGAGTCGCTGGAACTCCGCGTCACTCTCGCTGCCCCCGCGGATGCCGCCGCGCGGTCCTGGCCTTTCGACATCACCGCCGCGGATGGCGCGGTGCTCGAGACCGTCCATGCCCATCTCTCCGGCGATGCTCCCCTCGCCATCGTTCCCATCGACCTGCCCCCGGATGCCCGCGCTATCGGCCTGCGCGCCTCCACTGACGTGGCCGCCACCTGCGAAACCGGCGCTCTCTTTGG
Organism: Dehalococcoidia bacterium; assembly: GCA_007126855.1. GTDB lineage: Bacteria > Chloroflexota > Dehalococcoidia > Tepidiformales > Tepidiformaceae > SLAK01. The sequence continues at coordinate 3,713 of SLAK01000346.1, forward strand.
CATGGCCGGTGCCCTCAGCGTTAATGGTGACAGCGCCGTAGCATCCTTCGAGATCCAACCATGCCCGCTTCGCTAGACCATGCACCCGCCGCAGCCATGCGTTAAGCGTTCGTTTAGCCGCCTCAAGGCTTAAGATGCTACAAGAAAGACCTTCGCTTACGGTGAACCAATCCTGACGAACCGTATCCGGAGGGCGCGTCTATGCCCGTCCACGCAAGGCCATTGGCAGCAATGTTTGCCGTTGTGGCACTTTCCTTTGGGCTTGTTGCGCATTCAGCGCAGGCGCAGCAGATCCCACCGCCGCCAGCGTTTATCTATGGGTCCATCACCGACGCCGACGGCCCCGTCCCTGAAGGTATCCCTGTCGAAGCCATCGTGAATGACAATGTCTGTGGCCAGACCGAAACCCGTTACGTTGGCGATGGGGACGGGCAGATCACCTTCTATGCCATCGATGTCCACGCGCACGGCCAGACCGAAGGGTGTGGCCGCCCGGGCGATCCCATACGTCTGCGTGTTGGCGACCGCCTTGTGCCGGGCACGGTGACCTGGGAAACCGGCATCCCGGTTCACAACGACATCGTCTTTGGCGACGCGACCCCAGCGCCCATCCCAACCGTTACCCCAACGCCCGAAGGCGCAGATCCGGCGACCCCCTCGCCCGATCAGGGCCAGGAACCGCCGGACTCAGAGAATCAGACGCCATCTCCCGCCGGCGAGGGTGACGACTCCACCTCCGGCCCCGGCGGCGAACCCGCCAATGGCCAGGGCGGCGATTCGCCGGGCGACGATGCCGATGCCGAGGAACTTGAAGGCCAGCTCACCAGCGCGACCCCGGGCCAGGAGGCCGCTGGCGCCACAACCGGCAACGGGGGCGGCGGCATGCCCGTCTGGGCCGTCCTGCTCCTGGTGGTTGGCGGGATTGCCGTCGCTGGTGGCGGCATCGGTTACATGATGGCCCGCGGCTCCGCCAAATCTGACGAAGACAGTATGGATGACGGCGAATACGGATTCGCCGGCGACTCCCCTGCCGGTGAAGACGACTACGGCGCCGACGACTACAGCGGCGCTGGCTATGCGGGCGACGAAGGTGTCATCGGCGGCGAAGAAGTCATCGGCGACGACATAGACGAGGATGACCGCATCGGCTGATGCCGCCTGCTACCGGGACCCAGGAAGGGCGGGCCATATGGCCCGCCCTTCTCTTATCGGTGCAGATGTGAGCGGCCTCAGCCGACGAAGACCATCGTGTAGAACTTGCGCCCGTCCGGGTGAATCGCTACGCCAATGCCCACACGGCTGAAATTGCCGGACAGCATGTTTGCACGGTGGGGAGCGCTGTCCATTAGCCTGCTCAGCGCGCGTTCCGGCGATCGGCTCGCCGGGAAGTTATTGACTGCCAGGTTCTCCCCGGCCCAGGCATACGGGATACCGAAGTGGTTCAGCAGCTCCACGTACATCGTGTAGCCATAGGGGTCGACGTGCGCGAAATAGCCCTGGTCGACCATCTGCCTCGACCGCGTCCGCGCAACCCGCACCAGGTTTCCATCAGCGCTGAGCGGCGCCATCCCGGCCGCGGCCCGTTCGGCATTCATGCCGTTGAACAA
>SLAK01000136.1 GCA_007126855.1 Dehalococcoidia bacterium
GCGGTCTGAGCATCGAGATCCTCTCGCCCGACAGGCCGGACAGCGCCCTGGCGGACCTCATCGAGAAGCGCGGCGAAGGCATCGATTCCTTCGCGTTCTACGTCGACGAACTCGACGGGCCTATAGCGGAACTCGAATCGCGTGGCGCCAAAATCGTCGGGCGCGAAGGCCGGATCGCGTGGATCCACCCAAAGAATCCGCTCTCCGCGCCGATCGAGCTGCTGACGCCGGAATAGGAAGGGCCGCCTACGTCGCAGTCAGCACGATCACCGGCTGGCTGCAACCCCGGATGACGCGCTCCGCGGTCGAGCCAAAGAACAGGCTCTCCGGGTGCTCGCGCATGCCGCGTTTGCCCATCACCACGGCGTCGACCGCGAACTCCTCGGCCTTCCGGATGATCTCGTAAAAGGGGATGCCCTCGGAGATGACCGGTTGCACTTCCACATCGCCTTCCGCCAGGCTGCGAAGCTCTTCCATCTGGGCCTCGGCCCGCTTCCGCATGCCGCCCATCACGTCATGCCGCTCGCCGAGCTCGTGCATCTCGGCGAACTCGGCGAGCGACGGGTCGAGGACATGCAGCAGCACCACCACGGGCTCTTCGCCGGTCATCATAGTGAGCGATCGCACGAACACAGCCCTGGACGTGGCGGAGAAGTCGACGGGTACAAGAATTTCATTCAGCTCGAGCACGATTTGCACGCCTCCCTGCCGCAATTCAACTGGGGCCATCATGCCACAGCAGCGCTCCCATCCAACCAGGGCCGTCCGGCAAAGTCATCGGGGGCTGACCGTTGCCGCGGTTATGGCCGCCCACGTGCGAGACTGGTAAGCGGAAGCACCTGAGACCGGAGGCCGCCGCCATGGAATCCCGTGAACTGGTCACCGCGCTCCTCGACCCCGCGGCCTACCCGCAGCGGCCCGCGTCCGTCGAGCTGCGCGAGACGCACATTTCCTGGGTCTTCCTGGCGGACGAGCTCGTCTTCAAGGTGAAGAAGCCCGTGAACCTGGAGTTCCTCGACTACTCCACCCGCACGCGCCGCCGCATCATGTGCCGCCGCGAAGTCGAGCTCAACCAGCGCATGTCGGCCGGCGTCTACCTGGGCGTCGACCGCATCACGGCCGGGCCAGATGGGGGCGTGTGCATCAACGGCCGGGGGCGCGTCCTGGATTATGCCGTGCGTATGCGCCGCCTGCCGGAGGAGGCCACGCTGACGGCGCACCTCCAGCGCGATACGGTACGCGGCGACGACATCGCCAAACTCGCAACGCTGCTTGCTCGCTTCCACGCAGAGGCCGCCACCGGGCCGCACGTCGACCGTTTCGGCCGCATCCGCGCCCTCCGCCGCAACGCGGAGGAGAACTTCCGCCAGACCGCGGAATTTGCCGGCGGTCCCATCTCCCGGCGGGAATTTGAAGAGGTTGCCGAGACGACCCGGCGCATGCTCACGAGCCGGCGGGGGCTGTTCAACCAGCGCGTCGCCGATGGACGCATCCGCGACGGCCACGGTGACCTGCGCACCGACCACGTGTACTTCGACGACGGCATCCAGGTGATCGACTGCATCGAGTTCAACGACCGCTTCCGCTTCGCCGATGCCGCCGCCGACATCGCATTCCTGGCGATGGACCTGGATGCGCACGCCGCCCCCGCGCTCGCCGGCATCCTGGTCGACGCCTACGCCGAGGCAGCCGGTGACGACGACATCCGCGCGGTCCTGGGCTATTACCTGATGTACCGCGCGTTCACCCGCGCCAAGGTCGCGTGCATGCGCACGAGCACGGCCACCGGTGGGCCGGAAGAAGTCGCGCGCGCTGAGCTCGAAGCGCGCCGCTACGGACACCTCGCCCTGCGATATGCAAGAAACGACCGCGGGCCGCGGCTCATCATCACCGCGGGTATCACGGGCACGGGCAAGACCACCCTGGCGAAAACCCTGGGCGAAGCCCTCTGCGCGAAACACATCTCCGCCGACCAGGTACGCAAGGAGCTGGCCGGGCTCGAGGCGTCCGACCGGCGCCACGACCCCGTCGACCAGGGCCTCTACGCCCCCGAAATGAACGAACGCGTCTACTCCGAAATGCTTTCGCGCGCCGAGGCGTTCCTGCGCGCCGGGAACACCGTCGTCCTCGACGCCACCTTCCGCCGCAGGGCCGACCGCGAACGCGCCGCCGAGCTGGCGCGCCGCTTCAATTGCCGTTTCCTGGCCGTCCATTGTGTCGCGCCACCCGAAACGGTCCGCGAACGGATAGAGCGTCGCGCCGAAGAAGGCAGCGACTGGTCCGACGGCCGGTGGGACATCTACCTTGCACAGGCAGCCGCCTTCGAAGAGCTCGACGAACTGCCAGCGGACAATGTTGCCGCCGTCGATGCCACCCTGGCGCGGGCCAAGCAGGCAACGATGGTTGTGGATCGCCTGGAAGCGTGACCGCTGGCCTGTAGGATAGGCGGCGGAGGCAGCGCCCCATGGGACTCCGCGACCTGTTCCGCCGCAAGCCAAGGCAGGCGGTGGTTATCGACCCGGTGCAGGCCATCGCGCTCGAATTCCTGTTTCGCTTCGAACGCGCATCGCACGACGATCTCTTCGCCGAAGTGGAGAACGAGCGTCCCGTCCCCCGGGAAGTCTTCACGGCAGCTATCGCGGATGCGGCCGCGCAGGGCCTCGTCGATTACCGCCTGGACCCGGAAGCGAGCAGCACAACGCTGGTGCTCACGCCGCTCGGCGGACGTTTGCGGGGCAGACTCCCCGCAAATGTCCAGAGCCGCGTCAGCGTCTATCTCTGAGCGGGCGCGTCAGTTCGAAACCAGCGTGGCCTTGAGCGTGATGTCCGTGGCGGCGAGCGCCTGCGAAACCGGGCAGTTCTGCTTCGCCCCTTCAGCCATCTCCTGGAATTGCGCCTCGTCGATCCCGGGCACCTTTGCCTCGGTGTCGAGCTGGATCTGCGTGATCTTGAAGCCGCCGTCCACCTGGCCAAGCTTCACCGTGGCCGTCGTGGAGATCCGTTCCGGCGTGAAGCCCGCGCGGCCCAGCGCGCCCGATAGGGCCATCGAAAAGCATCCGGCGTGGGCTGCGCCAATCAGTTCTTCCGGGTTGGTCCCCGCGCCTTCTTCAAAACGCGAGCTGAACGAATATGCGCCCTCGTAGGCGCCCGAACCGAGCGCCATGGTCCCCTTGCCTTCGCGAAGGGAGCCCTCCCAGGCAGCGCGAGCAGTGCGATCCGGCATCGTGTCCTCCTGGCATCGTAACTTGAGTCGCGGGCGGCGCCCGTTGAGACCCGCCGCACAGGCCACGGTACACGACTTTGTCCAGACGCTGCTGTGTTTAGCCGGGAAGACTACTCAATGTCGTAACCGGCAGGGCGGCGCGTCACAGCGTCTCACCCGCTCCCCGTCGGCCCTGCGACTCGGCCGGTGGCTCCTCGGCGCCGGTGTCCTCAGCGCCCAGCCGTACGAGCAGAGACTTGAGCAGTTCTTCCTCGCGGTGCATCGGCTCCCGCCATGAGAGACGTTCCGTCCCGGCAATCTCCATCCGCAATTCGCTCAGATGATGCGAGATGACGTCGCGCAGCACCGCCACCTCGTCCGGACGCAGTTCGAGCCGCATAACGCACCTCCGGGCCCGTCTTATGTCTGATCTTCATGCTACCAGCGCGCTGCGCCCCTCTGGGGGACGATTGCCCGTTTTCCCCGGTGCTGTGTGCACCTTTCCGTGTGCCCGAATCGGCGCCGTGTCAGCCTGCCAGGGGTGTCCCTGGACCGCCCCGGCCTTGCCACATGTCTGCCGCCATGCTCAGCCTGTCGGCAATCTCTTCAACCGGCGGAAGCCAGCCGCCGGCCACAAAGGTCGTCACGGGCTTCTCATAGGCCCCATCCGGCAGCCGCCGCGCCCAGAACGAAAATTTCTCAACGGTGAGTGAGCCGTCTTCCCATACCGCCAGCACCGAACCGGCGCGCATCGAAGCGAGCGCGGCCTGCACCTCCTCCGCCAACCTCCACATCCTCACAGCGACCCCATCGTATGCCGCCGCCCGCCTATGCGGAGCGCCCCGCCGCACAAGATTACACAACGTCGCCGAACTATTTACGCCCGCTTTGCCCCGCCGCTCACCAGGTGACCCGCCAGCCATGAGGCCGCTTTGGTTATGGTGAATTATCGGCCGGCATCTCGGGATGGGGCGTGCGGAAGCTGGTGGGCCGGTGACGCCATACCAGGAGGTAGCGCGCCATGGTTTCCGAAGCAGCAGAAGTGATCGTCGAAGTCCTCGAGGCCGCCGGCATCGGGATCATCACCCTTGGCGTGGTCCTGGCGACGATCATGTTCGCCTACCGGCTGCGGACCCAGGAATTTGCCAGGAACTTTCGCCAGTACCGCCTGGGATTGGGCCGGGGCATAGTGCTCGGCCTGGAAGTGCTCATCGCCGCGGATATCGTGCGGACGGCCGTTGTCGAGCCTACATTTTCGAATGTGGGCGTGCTCGGTCTCATCGTCCTCATCCGCACCTTTCTGAGCATGGCGCTGGAACTGGAGCTCGAAGGCCAGTGGCCCTGGCAACGCGGGACGGGCAACTCGTCCCTTGGCTGACACGCCAACGGCGAACCCCCTTCCTGCGCTCGGCTGGCGGCAGGCCCAAGGAACGGGATCTTGCCGGTGAAAAAAACGAGGCCAACCACTTGAAACAAGCTTCGCCATGTGCAGGAAATAGAGCACACGGCTCCCGCGCTTTCGCGGGGAGCCGTGATGCTATGTTCGAGTCGCCACCACATGAATCAACCATCGGCAGAGCAAGCGCGGAAGAACGTCTTCATCCTCGCCCTCGATGACTTCCATCTCGACCAGTACATGCGCATCAGCGACGCTGAGCGCTTCGCGTTTCATCCGCTGCTCTCTCCGGAAGAGCTGATGCGCAGCACCGCCGGCCCGACCGAAGAAACCGAGACGCCGCAACCGGCGCCGACCGACGACGAGGCGCCGCCCTACCCCTTCGACGCAGTGCTAAAACGGGCCATCACCGAGCTTGAGCAGTTTCCCGGTAGCGTCGACGGCATTTCGGGCTACTGGGATTTCCCCATCAGCAACATGGTGCCGATCATCGCCGAGCGCTTCGGGCTACATGCGCCATCGTTGCAGTCGATCGTCACCTGCGAGCACAAGTACTGGAGCCGGCTTGCGCAACGGGAGGTCATCCCGTCGGTGGTTCCTGAGGCATCCCTCTTCGACCCCTTTCGTGACGACGCCCGCTCGCAAATCCCGATGGACTATCCCTTCTGGGTCAAGCCGGTGAAGTCCTTCTCGTCCTACCTGGGCTTCCGCATCCGAAACGACCGTGAATTCGCGGAGGCCATGGAACGGATGCGCAACGAGATCCACATCATCGGCAAGCCTTTTGGCGCGCTACTTCGCCGCGTGGACGCGCCCGAAGAGGTCGCCGCCGCGGGCGGGCTTGCCGGCGTTGCGGAGCAGATCATCGGGGGCGCCCAGTGCACCGCGGAGGGCTTCGTCGTCGATGGCGAGGTCACCGTCTACGGCATCCTCAGCTCGCTTCGCGGCCCAAACCGGAGCAGTTTCCACCGCTACCAGTACCCCACCCTGCTGCCTCGCCGCGTCCAGCAACGCATGATAAGCGCCAGCAGAGCTGTCATCCGCCATATCGGCCTCGACTGGTCCGCCTTCAACATCGAGTACTTCTACGACCGGCAGAAGGACCAGATCTGGCTGGTAGAGATCAACACCCGCATTTCACAGTCCCATCCCGAGCTCTTCTACCTGGTTGATGGCGCGCCGAACACGCAGGTGCCCGTCCACCTCGCCGTTGGCGAACATCCTGATATGCCCTATCGCAAAGGGCGCTACCCGGTGGCCGCCAAGTTCATGCCCCGCAGCTACGAAGACGCGATTGTTACCCGCGTGCCCACCGAGGAGGACATTGCGCGCGTCGAGACCGAGTTTCCCGGCACGCGCATCTGGGTCGAAGTGGAGGAAGGCGTCCAGCTTTCCACCCTGCCCCGCCAGGACAGCTATAGCTACGAACTCGCGGCCATCTACCTCGGCGCGCCGCATCCATCCCAGCTTCCCGCGCGCTACGCCCGCGTGCTCGAGCTGCTGAACTTCCAGCTCCAACCCCTCATGTAGTTCGCGGAGCTACTCGCGCAACCACCAGGAGAAGCCGAAAATAGGGAACACAGATGAGATCGTGGCAGGAGTTACTCAATGATCTTCCCGGCAGCGGAGGAGCCCGACTGTACCGCTAGCTTCGCGGTACCTCTCCAGGCAACAGGATTTCCGGCGACCCTGGGGAGGCACGCGTGAATTTCGTGACCGATCTGCCCCATAACGTCCGCATCATCGAACACTCGTGGATTCCCGTCCGCGATGGTGCCCGCCTGGCCGCGCGCATCTTCCTGCCCGAAGGCGCCGAACGGGACCCTGTCCCCGCCGTGCTCGAATACATCCCGTACCGCAAGCGCGACAACACCCGCGCCCGCGACAACATGTCCGCCACCTACGTGGCCGGCCACGGCTATGCCTATGTCCGCGTCGACCTCCGCGGCAGCGGCGACTCCGAAGGTGTGCTCCGCGACGAATACCTTGAACAGGAAATCCAGGATGGCCTCGATGTGCTGGAATGGATCGCCGCCCAGGATTGGTGCGATGGCGGGGTCGGCGTCATCGGCATCTCGTGGGGCGGCTTCAACGGCCTGCAGCTCGCGGCGCGCCGCCCAACGGAGCTCAAGGCCGTCATCACCGCATCCTCCAGCGATGACCGCTACCTGGACGACGTCCACTACATGGGCGGCTGCCTGCTCACCGACAATCTGTCCTGGGCATCAACGATGTTCGCCTACAATTCCTGCCCGCCCGACCCCGCTATCGTCGGCGACGCATGGCGGCGCATGTGGATGGAGCGGCTCGAAGGCAGCGGCCTCTGGCTCGAAACCTGGCTGCGGCACCAGCACCGCGATGCCTACTGGCGCCGCGAATCCGTGGCCGAAGACTACAGCGCCATCGCCGTGCCGGTCATGGCGGTGAGCGGCTGGGCCGACGGCTATTCCAACAGCGTGTTCCGGCTGCTCGAAAACCTGAACGTGCCGCGGACCGGCCTCGTGGGCCCCTGGGGCCACCGCTACCCGCACCAGGGCGTCCCCGGCCCCGCAATCGGCTTTCTCCAGGAGGAAATTCGCTGGTGGGACCAGTGGCTCAAGGGCATCGACCGCGGTGCGGATAAAGACCCCATGCTCCGCGCCTGGATGCTCCACAGCGTGCCGCCGACCGCGTTCTATGAAACCCGGCCCGGCCGCTGGATCTGCGAACCCACATGGCCCCCGCCGGACTTCCGGTGCCGGGAATACAAGCTTGCCCCGGCCGGCCTGGTCGACGCCAAGGAAGACGTTGAACCCACCGTCATGACTATCCAGTCGCCGCTCACCGTTGGCCTCTTCGCCGGCAAGTGGTGCTCCTATAGCTGGACGCCCGATCTGCCACACGACCAGCGCCAGGAAGACGGTGGCGCTCTCACCTTCGACAGCGAGCCCCTCGCCGAAGAGCTGGAGATCCTCGGCGCACCTGTGCTCGATATCGAATTCAGCTCTACCCAGCCCGTCGGCATGATGGCGGTACGCCTCTCCGACGTCGCGCCTGACGACAAAGCCACCCGCATCACCTACGGGCTACTCAACCTGACCCACCGGAACGGCCACGACCATCCACAGCCGCTGAAGCCTGGCAAGCGCTACCGCGTGCAGGTCAAGCTCAACGACGTGGCCCAGTCCTTCCCGGCCGGCCATCGCCTTCGGGTCGCGATCTCCACGTCCTACTGGCCGCTTGCCTGGGCGCCGCCCGAGCCGGTGCGGCTGGCCATCTGCATGGGCTCAAGCACCTTCAGCCTCCCCGTGCGGCCTCGCCGCGACGAAGTCGACGAGGCCATCACGTTCGAGCCGCCCGAGGCCGCGCCACCGCCGCAGGTCGAGCAGATCGAGCCCACGCACCACACATGGCGCGTCACCCGCGACCTGGCCACCGACGAATCCACCCTGGAAGTCGTCAAAGACGAGGGCGTCTACCGCATCCACGAGATCGACCTCAACGTCACCGACCGTGTCTGGGAGTGGTACACCTCCCGCGCCGACGACTTCGATTCGCTGGAAGGCAAGGTCTACAGCATCCGCGGGTTCAAGCGCGGCGACTGGTCCGTCGAGACCCACGGCACGACCGTCCTGCGGGCGTCGCCCACGCACTTCCACCTCCATGCCCAGCTCGACGCCTACGAAGGCGACCAGCGCGTCTTCTCGAAGAACTGGGACCACCGCATCCCGCGCGAACTCGTCTGACTCGCGCCTGCCCTGGCCGGGCCTTCTGCGCCGCAGCTTGCGCGTGCCGTGTATCATCGTGGCGCGCGAGGACAAACGCGGAGGCAGCACCATGGCGGGCCGGGTGGAAGGCAAAGTCGCAATAGTCGTCGGAGGCGGCCAGACGCCCGGCGAAACCATTGGGAACGGCCGCGCGACCGCCATGCTGCTGGGACGCGAAGGCGCCCGCGTCCTCGTGGTCGATCGCTCGCTCGAACGAGCGCAGGAGACGGTCGACCTCATGGGCGAGGAAGGCGCCAAAGCCTCCGCATTTGCCGCCGACATCACCGGCCCGGAAGCCAACCGGTCGATGGTCGAAGCGTGCCTGGAGCGCTACAGCCGCATCGACATCCTGCACAACAACGTCGGCGCCAGCGTCGCGCTCGGCGATGCCGAAGCCACCGCACTGGAGCCTGAGGCCTTCGACACCATCGTCGCGGTGAACCTGAAAGGCATGTGGTTGAGCTGCAAGTACGCACTGCCCGTCATGCGGGACCAGGGCTCCGGCTCGATCGTCAACATCTCGTCGGTCGCCGCCATCGCCAGCTACCCCTTTGTCGGCTACAAGACCACCAAGGCCGGCGTTATTGCCCTCACCGAAAACCTGGCCATGGCCAATGCCGGGCACAACATCCGCGTGAACGCCATCCTCCCCGGCCTTATGAACACACCGATGGCCATTGAAGCGCGCGTGCAGGCCGGCGCCTCCCGCGAAGAGCTCATCGCAGCGCGGGACCGCATGGTGCCGCTGGGCCGGAAGATGGGAAGCGGCTGGGATGTCGCCCAAGCGGCACTCTTCCTCCACTCCGACGACGCCAGCTTCATCACCGGCGTTTCCCTGCGCGTCGACGGCGGCGGGGCGCTCACGCGTTAGGCCCGGCCGGATGCTTGCTCGTTCGCCCGCGCTACGCTCCGTTGATGGCTCATCGCGCAAGCGCGGCCTGGTCGACCCGCAATACGTAGTCGTTTGCGCGCTCGTCCCACTCCATGTCCAGGTAGCCGCGGGTACGCGCCGCCTTGCAGAACTGGAGGAAGCCGCCGAAGCCGAACTCCTTCTCACTGAAGGAAGGCTGGCGCTTCCGCATTTCGTTCTTCAAGCCCGCAAGCAGGGCCTGTTGCCGTTCCGCCTGGATATCCTGCACCACAGACTGCAACAGGCGGAACGCCTCTTCCTCACCGCTCAAATCCCCGGCAAAGTCCACCTCGGGGTCGCCCTTCGCGCTGCCGGCGCTCAACTCCAGGATCTTGCGTTTCTCCAGGTGGCGCAGCAGCTCGCCGAAGGCGCGAAAACCGTAGTCGGCTTCGCTGAAGGTCGGCTGTTTCCGCAGGATCGCCCGCTTCAGCGTCGATGCATACACGGTCCCGTCCGTTTGCCGCTGCAGCCCCGAGAGGGTCTGCGTCACCAGCGCCTCCAGGTCCGGGCCTTCCGCTGCCTGGGCCGGTTCCGCAGCGGGCGCCGCGGCTGCTTCGCCCGCTGCACGGGCCAGGCCCTCGACGCCTTCCAGCGCTTCATAGAACAGGAACTCATCGCAGGCCGGGGGCAGGAGCGCTGAGGTAGACGCCTTGAAACCGATGCCGATGACCCGCCGGTTCAGCTCCCGCAGCTTGCCCACCAGTGGGGTGAAATCGGAATCCCCGGTGGCGATGACAAAGGTCGTGATGTATTCGCGTTCGAAGCAGAGCTCGATCGCATCCACGGCGAGCTTGATGTCCGCCGCATTCTTCCGCGCGGCGCCCATCCGCTGGGGGATGCTCACGAGTTCCACGTGGCCGAGTGCCAGGTTGCGGCCTTCCTCTTCCCACTGCGACCAATCGGCATAGGCTCGCCGCACGACCACGCGGCCCCGCTCCGCGAGCGCGTCGTTGATGGGCCGGGTTTCGAAGCTGATGCCTGCCTCGCGGGCGCCGATCGCGATATTGTCGAAATCCAGGAACAGCGCCAATCGCTCTTCATCGTTTTCCATGCCTGAAAGCCTACGCCCTCGCCGCCGACAGCGCTCTCACGCCGACGCCAGTTGCCATGTGACGGTATCTTGCGTTCGAATAGTCCCCGGGAGGGCCCCTACCATGTCTGCTGCACTGAAAAAGCTCCGCATCCTCGACCTTACCCAGTACGAAGCCGGAACCTCGGCGACGCAGGTGCTCGCCTGGCTCGGCGCCGATGTCGTGAAGGTGGAACCGCCGGGCAACGGCGATCCCGGCCGCGGCCTGGGCGCGCGTGTGATCAATGACGAGCGCGTCGACGCCCTCTACTTCCTCAACCTCAACGGCAACAAGCGAAGCATCACGCTGGACCTCAAGAACCCGGACGGCAAGGAGATGTTTCTGCAGCTTCTCCCCCACTTCGATTGCGTCACGGAAAACTTCGGTCTCGGCGTCATGGAGTCACTTGGGCTTGGCTACGACTGCCTGAAGGAAGTCCACCCGCCACTCATCTACGCCGCCATCCGCGGCTTCGGCTCCACCGGACCCTATGCCCGCTACCGGAGTTTCGACATGATCGCCCAGGCGACGGGCGGGAGCATGTCTATCACCGGCGAGCCCGACAGGCCGCCTATCCGCTCAGGCGTCACCTATGGCGATAGCGGTACCGGTATGCACCTGGCGGTCGGCATCCTCTCGGCCTATATCCAGCGTCTGGAGACCGGCGAGGGCCAGTATGTCGAAGTCTCGATGCAGGAGGCCATCGCCAACTACGCGCGCATCGGCCTCAACCAGCGGGAAGCCTTCGGCGACCCCGTGCCGCGGCAGGGCAACGACGTTCGCGGCCTGACGCCGACGAACGCCTATCAGTGCAGGCCTTTCGGCCCCAACGACTACGTGTACATCGCCGGTGTCTCGGGGCGCATGATCGAAAACCTCATGGCATGCATCGAACGCGCGGACCTGATGGACGACCCGCGCATCCAAACCGCAAGCGCGCGCCGCAAGAACGCCGAATGGCTCCACGGCATCATCGGCGAATGGATGGCCACCCGCACGAAGTGGGAAGCGATGGAACAGCTCCAGGAGTTCGGCGTGCCGGCCGGGGCCGTCTTCGACAGCGGCGACATCTTCTCCAACGAGCACTTCATGGAGCGCGGCATGATCCAGGAGGTCGACCACCCCACGCGGGGCAGGGTCCAGCTCATCGGCAACCCCATCCGTCTGGGCTCCTCCCCGGTGGAATTCCGCCCGGCGCCTCTCCTGGGCGCCCACACGGACGAAGTCCTCGCCGCCGACCTGGGACTCACGGATGGGGACATCGCCAGCCTGCGCGAAGCGGGCGCAATCTGACGCCCCACCGCATTGTGTGAAGTGAGGTGCACTGGAATGACTGAGCCGCCCTCCACCGAAACCGTAGCCCGCCGGCGGCGTTTGTCGGCGGTGCAGGAGATCGCCCGACGGCAGGTCGAGAACGTGCCCGACCCGGAGGAGCTTGCTCGCCAGCTCGACCGAAAGTACGAACTACCCGGCGGACCACGTCGCGCGAGGCGTTAGCAGCTGGTCTTACTCGCCGCTCAGTCGAATCGCATCCCCCACGGCCACCTCGCCGCCCCGCACAATCCGGGCGCGCAGACCTCCCCGCCCGGCCAGTTCCTGGAACAGCCCGGGACGTGTCAGCTCCTCCAGGTGCATGCATGGGTCGCACGGGCGGACACCTTCGAGCAGCGCCGTCCCGATGGCAAAGCGCCTGCCGGTGAGCGTTCGCAGGTCGATACCGCGCGTCACGATGTTGCGCCGCAACCCGCCAGGCGCGACGCCCATCGCCTCCTCCAGCTCCGCCTCCACCAGCGTTAGCTCCTGGTCCGGCCAGCGGGGATCACTCCAGTAGCCCTGCCGTGCCGCGTAGCGGTCGCCCTTGACTCCCGCGCCAGCGGCCAGCTCCGCCCGCAGGAGCGGCTGCACCGGCTCGCCGGCAGCCCGGGCGACGTATATGCCGTCAACCGTGGCCGCGCTCACGCGCTCAATCCCAGGATTGAAGCACGGGCAGCACTTCCTTCGCGAACAGGCGCATGCTGGCCTCCGCCTCGTCATAGGGGATGCCACCGTAGCGGAAGGAGCTGGCGAGCTCGAATGTGCCCATCAATTCGCGCCGGTCCGAAAGGGAGCGGAGGATCTGGTCCGGCGTGCCCGTCGCGGTTGCTTTCAGGAAGCCTTCGAGCATGCCGCCCTCGCCGATCTTCTGCAGCACCTTCGCTGCGCTCGCGTAGGCGTCGTAGCCCTTGATGTCGGCGAAGTGATCGCCCATCACCTCGTAGTGGTCCAGCACGCTCGCCAGGTACGTCGCGAGATACTGCTTGCCGGCCTCGGCCGCGTAGTCCGCATCGTGATGGCAGAACATGAAGTCGGCCGTCATGGGCGGTGGCGCCGCGCGGCCATGGAAGTCGCGGAAGTGCTCCCGGTAGCGCTCGATGCCAGGCATCCGGTTCTCCCACGGCCGGTCCGCGAACATCACCATGCTCGCACCCAGCCGGGCGGCGGACTCGATCGAATCGTCGGAGCTGGCAACGGCGTACAGGCGGTCGCTGAAGCTCCGCTCCGGCCGCGGGCGGATCTCGATGCGAGGCTGCGGATAGTGGGGCCCTTCGCCTTCGATGAACCCGGTCTCCAGCGCGCGCACCACCATCGCCGCGCCCTCATCGAAGCGGTCGCGGGATTCGCCCATCTCGATCTTCGGGAACGCGGCATATTCGCGCCGCGACAGGCCCCGGCCCATCCCGAAGCGCAGACGCCCCTGCGCCAGGTGGTCGAGCAGTGCGATCTTCTCGGCCACGCGCAGCGGTTCGTTCCAGGGCATAATCACCGCGGCAGTGCCCAGGTCGGCATTGGCGGTCACGCCCGCCAGGTAAGCCAGGAGTTCCGTGTTGTCCGGGCAGAAAGAGTAGTCGAAGAAGTGATGCTCCACCGCCCAGATGACGTCGAACCCCAGCTCGTCGGCCAGCCTCGCGAGTTTCAGCTCCTGCTCGTAGACCTCGCCGTCCGTAATCCCTTTCCAGCCGTAGCTTGAAAAGACCAGTTGCACACCTGCGTCCATAAGCGCCCCCTCTGCTTGCCGGCGCTCCCACCGGCCAGTTTGTCCCCTGATACTACGCTCCCGTTGCCACGGTGCGACAGGGCACGGGCATATCCACGAGGCACACCGCGCGATGTGGCAAAACGCTCAGTCCTCCGCGCCGGGTTCCAGCCGGGCGCTCTGGCGGAGGCGCGGGAGGTCGACGATCGTCATGGACCGCCGGGAGAGCGTGATAACGCCCTCGTGCTGGAAGTCGTTCAGGATCTTGTTTACGCGGCTGCGCCCGGCGCCGAGCATCGCGGCCAGCTCGGCCTGCGTAAGCGGTATCGCTGTGCCCATTTCAACCTGTGCGCTGGGCGCGCAATGCTCTTCCATGTCCGCCAGGCAGCGTGCCACCCGCGTGCGAAGGTCATAGAAGTGCGCATCGCCAAGGCGTTCGTTCGCCTCCCGTAAAGAGGCAGAGAGCATCCTGGCCAGCCCCAGGGCAAACTCCGCCCACCGGGACGAAAGCGCCTTCACATCGTCGGGCAAGAGCGTCAGCAATTCCGACGGCGCATGCGCGGTTACGCTCACCGGCGACGGGCCGCCATCGACCGCCGCCACCGTCCCGGCACAATCACCGGGATGCAGGAAGGACACGATGAACTCATCGCCATCAAGCGATGTGGCAACGACCTTCAGGCGCCCGCTGAGCACCATATGGATTGACTCATCAGTGTCACCTTCACGGACCAGGTGCTGGCCGCGTTCAATGCGCCGCCGCACAACGCGGGCCGCCACCTCTGCCCTTGTCCGGCTGCTCAATGACTCACACAGTTGCGATTGCTCCAGCAGGCCGGCTTCATGCGGCGCCAGCACCTGGAAGGCGGACCGCCGGAACTCTGCTGCTGGCGTCGCCGCTACCGTCCCGGGGCGCTGCTGCGAATTCCGAACCGCAGCGCCATCGACCGCGCGAGCCGGCGCCCGCCCCAGGATCGGCTCGTGCTCCCTCGCCCGAAGACGCCGCATTCGTGCACTCATTGCGCGTCCGGCCTGACCGGCCCGGCACAGCAGCGCCGGTCCTGCCCGATGCCCCTCAGCTCCACTTCATGGATCCGAAACGGAGTACCCGTACGCACCCAACCAGGCGTAATCATCAACCGCTCCTCCCAGTGCATGCAGGCGCGCGCCCTCGTACCACGCCAGTCCAGGCTGACGGCTGCTCTTCCACACGTCGGCTACTGCCCAAGCGCCAGCCTTCCGTTCCTGAAGCCGTTGTAGGTCTATGACGTTGCGCTGTCAACGTAGTCCTCCGCGAAGGTGTGATGCCCCTGATAGGTTCTCGGGCGCGAGATCAATTCCATCGTTATGTATTCCTTTTGCGAGTCACAGAATCCTTAACATTGTGGCATCGCGCGTGCCTGAGGATGTCATAATGCTTGCGATAACACCATTTCTCCCCACGAGGATGAACCTTGTTGACTAAACATGGTTGCCGCCGCTTCATAGGCCACCCACCTCCACGTCATGCCATTTTGTGTTTTGCATGTCGCCTGCTCGCATCCGGGCGATCCTGCTACTGCGAGCCGCCAATCACCGGCGGCTGTTCCTGCCGCGCCGGGCGCGGCGCAACATGCAAACCGCTCCCATCGCGCCGCATGAGCAGCCCGCTGGTATCGATACCGTCGTGCTTCGGCAGCTCCTCGCTCAGCGTTTCCATCTGCTCGCTCCACAACCGGGCATAGGCGCCGGACCGCGCCAGCAGCTCCGTGTGCGTTCCCTCCTCCACGATCCGGCCGCGCTGCATCACCAGGATCCGGTCGCAGTTCACCACGCTGGTGAGCCGGTGCGTCACCGACACGATCGTCCGCGCCGCGGCGATCCGGTCGAGCGTGCGGCGGATCGCCGCTTCCGTCGGCAGGTCGAGCGCCGATGTCGCTTCATCCAGCAGCAGCAGCGGCGGGTTCCGCACGATCGCCCGCGCGATCGCGATCCGCTGCCGCTGACCCCCGGACAGCCGCGTCCCGCGCTCACCGACAATCGTGTCGTAGCCGCGCGGCATCGCCATGATGGTGTCGTGGATCTCCGCCGACCGCGCCGCCGCAACCACGTCGTCGTCCGACGCGTGCAGCGCGCCCATCCGGATGTTCTCCCGGATCGTGGTGTTGAAGAGGAAGTCCTCCTGGAACACGACACCCATCTGCGACCGCACCGACCGCAAGGTGCAGCGCCGGATGTCCATCCCGTCGATGGTCACGCAGCCTTCCTGCGGGTCGTAGAAGCGCAGCAGCAGGCTGAGCGCCGTCGACTTGCCCGAACCGCTCGTGCCGACGATTGCGACGTACTCCCCGGCGCGAATCTCCATCGAAACGTGGTCCAGCGCCGGGCGCCCATCGTCATAGGCAAAGGTCACGCCTTCGAAGCGGACCCGGTCGCGAAAGGGCTTCAGCGCGCGTGCTCGCGGCACTTCCACCACCGCCGGCTCTTCGTTGAGCAGCTCATCGATGCGCGTCATCGCGCCGCCTGCTTGTTGCAGCGACTGCACGAGCACCGACAGGCCCTGGATGGGCCCGATCATCAGCGATAACAGGCCGAGCAGCGCCACGAGGGTACCGATGGTCACCTCGCCCTGGATCACCAGCCAGCCGCCGATGCCAAGGATGCTGAGCTGGATGCCGCTCGCGATCCCGTTGCTCGAAACGCCAAACAGCGACGAAATGAAGGTCAGCCGCACCGAGGACCGGAACAGGTCTTCCACGGCGCCGCGAAAGTCCCGCGACGACCGGTCCTCAAGCCCGTAGGCCTTCACAACGGGCTGGGCGGCCAGGTTTTCATGGAAGGAATTCGCGCTTTCGCCCAGGTCGCTCTGGCGCCGAAAGGCCGCCCGTGCGCCGGCCGGCCCCAGCCAGCGGCCCGCGATGAAGAAGAGCGGCATGCCCACCAGCGCGAAGAGCCCTATCCGCCAGTCGAGCCAGAAGACGGTGGCCGTGGCCGCAACGAGCGTCAGCGTGAGCCGGAAGCCCTGGGCCATCGCGCCGGAAATAGCATCATCCATCGCTTCCAGGTCCCCGATCATGCGCGATGTTATGTCCCCGGGGCGGTGATCCTGGAAATAGCCAACGTGCAGCTCCTGCACCTTGCCGAACAGCCGCATCCGCAGGTCGGTGAGCACACGGCCGGTGACCACCGCAGTCGCGTAGTTTTCCCGCAGTGCCGCTATTGCCACGACAACGAAGGCGATAGCCAGCAGCGCCATGATCTGTCCGAGCAGCGAGGCATCGCCTTCGTGTGCCGGGCCCGGCAGCGCACGGTCGAAGAGGATCTGCTGCACCTTCTGCAAGCCGACGAAGAAAGTGACCGAGACTGCGATGAGCAATGCGATCTCGATGACACGCAGCCAGTACGGGCGCAGGTAGCGCAGCAAGGCTGATATGACATTCAGGATGCCCAGGATCTTCGTGGTTGCCGGCGCCGCAGGCTCATCCAACGCCATGCGCCCCTCCTTGGCAGAAAGATCTTGTCTGCTCGCGGAGGCTAGGAAACAGCGCGTTGCCACCGCACCAGAGCCATGTAGGAACTTCGCCACAAAGGTGAAGACAAGCCGCCCGCTTCCATTCGGAGTTCAGGTCCTGCGGATAACAGGCCGAACTCACCGTCGAGCCCGGAAGAGACCAGCCTGCACACGCCCAACGGAGTTCTGTGAAAGCGCTGATTCGGGCGCAACGCCTTGTCCCGCACGCTGAGCCGCAAGCCGCGGCGGAGGTGCCCCTGCATGGCACTCGACACGGAGCCAGCCATCCTCGAACGGATTCCATTCTTCGAGCGCATCCCAGCCCCGGCTCGCGAAGAGGTCCTGGCCAGGATGCTCGGCCGGGGGTACCGCCGGTACCGGCGCCACGAAGTCATCTACCGCCGGGGGGATGAAGCTTCGGCCATGCATTTCGTCCTTTCGGGCCGGGTGAAGCTCACCATCAGCTCCGACGACGGCAACGAAATGGTCCTCGCCCTGCTCGCAGAACACGAGTGCTTTGGCGAAGTGGCCGCCATCGACGGCGGGATCTGCAACGAAACCGCCGAGGCGGTCCTTCCCACAACGACCTCGTGCCTCGCCAGGAGCGATGTGCTGGACCTCTGCGAGTCCAACCGCCACTTCGCCGAAGCCGTCGTCCGGTTACTGGCCCTGCGGTTGCGCCGCGCCGATGAGCGCCTGGAAAACTTCTACCTTCATAACCTCGATACGCGCATGGCACGTTGCCTGCTCGAACTGGCCGAGCGCTATGGCCGCGTTACACGCGACGGCGTCATTGTCGACTTTCCGTTCAC
>SLAK01000241.1 GCA_007126855.1 Dehalococcoidia bacterium
CTGTGGCACGGCTACACGGATAACTACATCCCCGTCTATGCAGCGGGGCATGACCTGCGCAACCGCATCACGCCGGCCACGCTGGGCAGCCACTTCCGCGACGGCCTGATGGCAAGCGTTGGGGTGGGCGCGCAATGAACGTGTTCAACCGGACCTTCCTGGGCCTCTATAGCCTGCTCTGGTTCGGCGCCTGCGTGGGGCTGATCGCGATGGCGTGGAACACCGGCCAGATGCTCGACATCAATATCGGCAACTTCAGCCTGCAGGCCTTCATCTTGAGCGACTCAACGGACCGGTGGGTCTTCAGCATCGTCGTGGGCCTGCTCGGCAGCGTGGGGCTGATCACCTTCTTTTCGGCGTTTAGGCAGGCTGGCGTATCGGGCTCGAAGTCCATCCGCGCGCGCAGGCCCGACGGGACGATCGTCGACGTCGACAGCGAGGTGGTCGAAGGGATGCTGCGCGACGAGCTGGAGGCGCTGCCGCACATCCGCCAGGCCAACCCGCTGGTGCGGTCGAATGGCGGCGTGGTGGATTCGCAGATCAGCGTGTCGATCGATGCCGGCGCGCGCATCGCCGATGTCACCGCTGCGGTGAACGAGGCCACCGGCGCCGTGTTGAAGCACCGCATAGGCGCGCAGCAGGTGCGGCGGCCGGTCATCCACATCACCTACGACGAGGTCGCCGCCCGGCCTTCGAGCGGGGCACCACGGCACGTTGAGCCCGCGGAGGGACCACTGCCACCGCCCCCGCCGCCACCGCCGGAGCGGGCGATCTCCTACGCGGCAGATGCGAACCCGGTGCCGCCGCCGCCCGACGAGGGTATCCTGCCGCCGCCACCGCAACGAGCCCGGACCGAAACGTTGCTCTGGGATGCCCCCTCGGAGCGCCAGTCCGAAGATGGAGGAGGCGCGCACAAGGAATGGAGCCCGGAGGGCGCAGAGCACGACCCGTCCCTGCCACCACCGCCGCCCCCGCCGGGCGAGAACGATGACACGACGATCATTGGGGAGGACCACCGTGCCTGACGCTGCCGGAACGACCGCGCCACCGAAGACCGAATTGCCCTGGGTGCTGGAAGCGCTCCTGTTTGTTGCCGAAGAACCGCAGCCGTTGAGCGCGCTGGCCCGCGCGGCGGGGGTGGGCGAAGGCGCCGCCCGGAAGGCGCTTAAGCAGCTCGCGGAGGACTACGAAGCGCGCGGGCTGCGCGTGCAGGAAGACGGCCAGCGCTACCAGCTCGTAACCGCGCCGGGCTATGCGCCCTATGTTGCGGCCTTCCTGGATGCGGGGCCGGGCCAGCGCCTTTCCCGCGCGGCGCTGGAAACCCTCACCATCATCGCCTATCGCCAGCCCTGTACGCGGGCAGACGTGGAGACCATCCGCGGGGTGAACAGCGACCGGCTGATCGCGACGCTGGAGCAGCGCGGGCTCATCGAGCACGTCGGCAACGCCGAGGCGCCCGGGCGGCCCAAGCTCTACCGGACGACGATGAAATTCTTCGAGCATTTCGGCATGCGGGGGCCGGAGGATCTCCCGCCGTTGCCCGAAGATGAACAGCCCCTCGAAGAAGCGAGCCCGTTCTAAGCCGTGATCATCGGCGTCTTGCGTATCTCCATGCGGTTGCCGTCGCGAGACCTGAAGGGGCGCCGCGCCATTGTCCGCCCGGTGGTGGAACGCCTGCGCAGCCGCTACAACGCCGCGGTCGCCGAGGTGGGCGAACTGAACGATCCCGCGTCGGCCACCATCGGGATCGTGTGTATTTCGAACGAATCCGGCCACGCAGACTCGCAGCTGCAATCAATCGCCGGCGCCGTGGAGGACTGGCGGCTGGACGCGGAGATCATCGATATCGAGACCGAATTGATCAGTTACGGCTGACCCCGTTGCTGCCTACCTCTGGCGGTAGCCGCGGGGATGCTTAGCCCTGTGGAAGCGTGTCCTTGCGGATGGTGTTGAGCCTGAGCAAATGCCAGGCGACACCGATGGCGATGCCAAGCAGGATGAGGTTGACCCACACTGGCGTTGGCACGAAGACGATCGTGGAACCGATGCCCAGCCACAGGCTGGTGATAGAAATGATCTTCGCGCGGAGGGTAGCGCCTTTGTGCTCCTGGTAGTTCCGCAGGTAGCTGCCGAAGAGGCGGTTCGTCGTGAGCCAGCGATAGGCACGGGGCGAGCTTCGGCCGTAGCAGGCGGCGGCCAGGATGAGGAAGATGGTGGTGGGCCAGAGCGGGACGAAGATACCGATGACCCCGGCCCCGACAAAGACGCTCCCGATGCCCATGTAGAAGGTCCGCATAGTTGAGCTGCGGCTGGGCCTTACCAATTTCTCGGGGCGCTCGGCCGTTTCTGGCGCGGTCACGGTCTCGCTGCTAGTGGCCGTTCCTGTCAAATCTGCCATATCGCGCTGCCCCGTGTCCGGTTGGCAGTTTCGAGTATGCTGGATAGTGCCGCATTAGACCAGAGGCCGGAAGGCGGGGAGGCAGCAAACTTACGGCCGCCGGACCAGCATCACCGGGGTTTTGGCGTGCTTGAGCACCCCCACGGCCACGCTGCCGGCAAGGATGTGTTGCCGTGCCGAATAACCGCGCGTGGCCATGGCGACAGCCTGGACGCCGAGCTCCTCGGCGACCCGGAGGATGGCGGCGTCGACCCGTTCGAAGTCGGGCAGCGTCCCCACCAGGCAGGTCGCGAGCTCGGGGTTGGGAAGGGCATCGCGCTCGGTCTCCAGGCCTTCGAGTGCCGCGCGGAGCTCCTGCTCTTCGCCCTCGTCGCCGAGGCGTGGTTCATACAGATGCATCAGCACCAGGCGCAGCCGGCCGTTGCGGAGCAGCGGTTGGAGGGCATCGATGCAGGCGCGGGACGCCTGGCTACCATCGTCGGCGATGAGCAGGGTGTAGTCCGTGTCCGTGGCCGGTGCCTCGGGCGCCTGCGGACCGACGACCAGCGCCGGCACGCGCGCACCCGCCACGACGCCCATGGCCACGCTGCCCAGCACCGTGCGCCGGAAAAGCCCGGCGCCGTGCGAGCCCATCGCGATGGCCTTGGCATTGGTGCTTTCCGCGGTGCGAATGATGGTCGCGGCGACGGAGTCCTTCGCTTCCAGCACAGGGATCGAGACCTGGCCGGATCCGCCGGCTTCCTCTAGCTGCTTGCTGACCTCGTCCTTGAGCGCGGCGGCAACGTCGGCGATTACCTGGTCCGAGTCATTCTTGCCCTGGACAAGGTCGATGCGCGGGTCGAGCACGCGGATCACGTGGACGCCCAGGCCGCTGGCCTTCGCGAAGGCGACGGCGTGGCGCAGCACCCGCGGTGTGGTGGAGGTTTCATCGACGCAAACGAGAAGTGTCACGGGACAGTTCTACCATGTCTTGCGCCGCGGGCACGAGGGCGCGCGGCCTGAACTTGATGGACGGGAGGCCCTATTCGTCCCAGGTCACACGCAGGAGTTTGCCGCCGGCGAAGACGAAGCCGGCGTCGTCGCGCATGCTGAGCGCCGCCATGTCGCCGAAGCTTTCGTGCCTGTACTGGCGGACGAAGGTGCCGTCGCGCCGGAGCACGACGATGCGGTCGTTCGCCGAGTCGGACATGGCGATAAAGCCTTCGCCGAAGGCCCAGGGTGTGGCGGGCTGGCTGAGGCGCCTGTCGATCCCGGCCTGGGACAACTCGAGAACGAGCTCGCCGCTGTAGCGCTGCAGGGTGCCGGCGGTGGATGAAGTGATGAGCTCGTCATCGATCAGGATGCGGACGGCGCTGTTCAGGTCGGGCCGGGCCTGCACGATCTGCGGCTCATAGGGGAAGCTGCCGTCGATGCCGGTCATGCGGTAGACGGTGCCCTGGCTCGCATCGAGCACGTAGAGCTCGCCGTTATGCGCGGTGATGTCGGTGAGCTGTGTCCCGGCGGGCAGGTTGGCCTGGACGTGGTGGATCTCGCCCGTTTCGGGGGTCACCGCCCAGAGGACGCCGTCGCGGTCGGCGACCAGCAGGTGGCCGCCGTCCGGTTCGAGCAGGCCGCGATAGTAGGCAATGGCTGCGGGCCGGCCATGACCGGCATCCGCATCTTCACGGTAGACCGTGGACGGGCTGCCACCGTCGAGCGGCTGGGCGATAACCTGCGCGCCCGTGGTGTCCATGAGGTAGGCAACGCCGTGGCCGACGACGATATCCGACGGCGTGACCGGGCTGTCGCCATAGGATTCAAGGCTGCCGATAAGCTCGACGCGCGCGGGCTGGGTGACGGCGTCGAGCGTGGCTATCTCGGCGCGGACCTCGTTCAACAATTGCTGGGTGGTGGTGCTGGTGCCGCCCACCTGTTCGGCTTCCAGGAGCAGCGCCCGGGCCTCGGTGAGGGCGGAGCGTTGCTCGGCGGGGTCGTCCTGCACGCGCGCGGCGGCGAGCTGGCGTTCGGCGGAATCGAGCAAGGCGGCGACGCGGTCGTTGGTGTCCGAATCGAGCAAGCCGGGGAGGGCCAGGAACGCCATGATCCCGAGCAGCAGCACCGCGCCGATGCCCACGACAAAGCGGGTGGAGGGCGCGTTGGCGACTGCAGCGGACCGGCGGGAAAGCACGCCGTTGCCGCGCCAGCGGCCTCCCATGCTTCGGCGGGGGCGCACCAGGGGCGTGGCGCCATAGCTTGCGGGTTCCTCCGCAGGCGCCGTGGTCTCGGCGCCGGGCTGGCCGCTCTTGCGTTTGCGCCGGCGTACAAGCTCGTTTGGCAGTGGTGCATGGCTCACCCCGGGGTCTGGCCGCGGGTGCACGCGTTCGGGCACCAGGCTACGGGCAAAGCTGGCCGAAGGTGACGCGCTGACTTCGCGCGCCGGCGGCCGTGGCTCGCCGCCATCGGCGTCTTCGCTGTTGTGCCAGGCAGGGCGGCCGCGAGCTGATTCTGCAACGGCGGCTGCCGATACCGCGGCAAAGCTGCTGGCCGATGCACGCTCGCGCCCCGCGGCTGCCAGGCTGCGGAGCGGTGTGTCCCCGGCTGCGCGGCGCAGCGGCGCGAGCTCAACCGGCTTTTCGGCAATGTGCGCGCGGGGGATGTGCGGGCGTGCCGAGATGTGCGTGAGCTTGGTGCGCGCGGCGTTGATCCTGGCGCCGTGGCCCGTATCCAGCGGGTCGGTGAAGAGGCTGGGCTGCAGCCCCTGGCTAACCTGCACGCGGTGTGTCGAGTCGCCGCCGATGATCGGCTCATCATCGTCGCTTGCTGCGTCATCCTCGCCGTGCGTGTCCTCGGCATAGGCTGCCGGGGCGCGCTCTTCCGGCGCTTCCACGAGCATGACGGTGATGTGGCGAAGGTGGC
>SLAK01000155.1 GCA_007126855.1 Dehalococcoidia bacterium
TGCACGAAAGCGACCTGCAACTGCTACGGACCGGATGGAAGGATGTGGCAATGCGGATGGGCCTGGATGTGAGCCAGGGGCCACCGGACCCGGACGCGTTCGTCGCGGAAGGAGACACGGTGGAGGTCGATGGGCTGCAGCTCAAGGCGATCACGACGCCCGGGCACACGCCGGGGAGCGTGAGCTATTACACGGAGGGCTTGCTGTTCAGCGGTGACACGCTGTTCCGCGGGTCGATCGGCCGGACGGACCTGCCGGGCGGGAGCTTCGAAGAAGAGATGGAGAGCATCTGCAACCGGTTGCTGACGCTGCCTGATGAGACGCTGGTGCTGCCAGGTCACATGCAGGAAACATCGATCGAGTTCGAGAAGGCGCATAACCCGTTCGTGTTGCAGTGGCAGACGGAGCTGAAGCGCCAGGCCGGTGAAGCCTGATGGCGGCGATGCAGCCGGAGCAATGGGACACGTTCCTCCGAGAGACGAAGATCGGGAAGCTTGCGATGTTGCAGGCGGACGGAAGCCCCACGGTGGTGCCTATCTGGTACGAATGGGACGGCAGCGTGGCACGAATGTTCACGACGCGAGGTACGCCCAAGGTGAAGCGCCTCCAGGCGGACCCGCGGGCGGCGCTGACGGTGGAGACGGGTGTTGGCGAGCCCGAGGCATGGGTGACGATTGAAGGGGAAGCGCGCGTGGTGGAGGCAGATGCGATGCCGCTGGTGCGGCGGCTCGCGAAGCGCTACTACGAGCCAGCGAAGGCCGAGGCGACGCTGAAGCAATGGGAGCCCGGGGCGGCGAACTGGGTGATGATCGAGCTGACGCCCTCACGGGTGCGGTCGCTGGCGCCGGGGGAGTAGGGTGCCAGACGCCGGTTCATTACGCATGTAGAATCGACGGAATGCAAGAACCAGGGTATTCATGGGCATCGACCGACCCACACGAGCGGTTGCAGGCAATCGCGCGGAAGGCGAGCGCGTATTTCTTGCTGGCTGCAGGGATCGTGTTCGTTGGCGGAGTGACGCTGATCTTCATCGTCCTCTGGCAGCTTGGCGATATCTTCGGCGCCGGTGCGCGTCCCTCGCTGGCGCAATATGCCCAGCACATCCTGATGTATGGCACGTCGCTGGCGTTCCCCGTGACGGTCCTGGCGGCGATCGGCGTTGGGCTCAGGTTATACGCAGAGGCGCAAAGCGTGCGCGAAGACCAGCACCTGGAGTTGCTGGCGACCATGAACGGCGGGCTGGACAGCGAGGACGGTGACGAAGAAGGCGTTGACGACGAGGACTGAGCCGGATCACCGATCCTTGCGGAAGTTGAGGAAGTACTTGCTGGGGGTGGGTCCCTGCTGGTGCTGGTATTTGCTGCCGATATCCCCGGTGCCATAGGGGTGTTCGGCAGGCTCCGAGAGGCGCAGGAAGGAAATCTGCGAGACCTTCATCTTGTGATAGAGGGTGATGGGCAGGTTGGCCACGTTGGAGAGTTCGAGCGTGAGCGCGCCATCCCAGCCCGGGTCGACATAGCCAGCTGTTGAATGGATGAGCAGGCCAAGACGGCCGAGCGATGACTTGCCTTCGAGGCGGCCGACGATGTCGTCGGGGAGCCGCACCCTCTCGTAGGTAACGGCGAGAGCGAATTCGCCCGGGTGCAGGATGAAGGGGGTATCGCCGTCGATTTCGACCAGATCGGTGAGGTCGGGATATTCCTGCTTCACATCGATGTAGGGGACCCGGGAATTCCGGAAGACGCGGAACTGGTGGCCGAGGCGCAGGTCGACGCTGGCGGGCTGGATGGCGCCTTCGCCCAGGGGGTCGATGAGTATGTTGCCGGCTTCGATTTCGCGGCGGATGGTGCGGTCGCTAAGAACCATGCAGGGGAGCTCCGCTTTGGTGCTCGTCAAAGCTTACGGGTGCGCGCGGTTGTGTGCAGTGGGGCGGTTGAACAGAAGATGATGCCCGCACTCACAATGGCAAGAGCGATGCTGAACCTGGCGGGCAGGATATGAGTTTCGAGCGAAAGGTACGGGTCGCGCGGCTGCCGGAGATGCGGCTGGCTTACTTCGAGACGAGCCTGCCGGCGGAGGCGGTGCCGGAGGCGGCGCTTGCGCCGGCGTTCAGCGAGCTGTGGGACAGGTTCAACGAATGGCGGGTGCAGGTGCGGCCAGCGCTGGGGCGCATCGATATCGCGGCAATGGGGCTGCACATCGTGTCGGAAGACGGGCAGGTGTACTACCGCGCCGCGGTCCCGGTGCGCAGCGACTACGAGCCGCCCGGGCCCGCGAGGACGACCTTCTTCCCGGGCGGGGCATTCGCCTATTGCTACGCCGACGACGCGGATGAGCAGGCGGAGGCATTCCGGGCGGTGGCGAGCTTCGTCGAGGAGCAGGGCTGGGAACTGGCGAGCGGGCCGATCGAGGTGTACCAGTTTCACTTCAACCTGGAGCAACACCCGGCGGACTGCGGGGTGCTGGTTCGCGGAGCAACGGTGCCACAGGCTGGGCCGACGCACGACCGGCCGTTGCCGATCGGGTGAGCGTGGCGATTCTCGGGCAGGAGGTTATTCTGCTTTGCGGGAGCGCCAGTCGTTTCCCGGCCAGGTGAGCCAGCGCATGATCCCGTCGTCGCCAAAGCGGATGTACGCCGCGGATGTGATGTCCGTGGTATAGACGTGCGCGGGGCCCGAAGGGCGCCAGTCCATCAGCTCGAAGATGTGCTGCCAGTAGGCCTCTTCCCGGTCCTGCGCCAGCGGGGCCAGGCGGGCGTAGAGCTTGGCATCGCCTTCCTGGCCGTTCTTGTTTGTGGTGGCGCTGTGGATGGTCACGCGGTTATCCCGCGCGATGTCCAGAAACTTCTTCGACTGCCAGATGCCCCCGAAGACCAACTCGCCGTCCCAGAACGTGTACTCGATGGGCGAAATGCGGGGCCAGCCGTCGCGCCGCAAGGTACCGAGCAACGCCAGCCCGGTCGCATCGAAGCGCTCCCGTGCCAGCGCCGCGAGCTCCGGCGCCTGCTGTTCGAAGTCGTTCCACGAAACCATCACCGCAACTCCCTGTGTTTTGGTCAGACCGGTTACGCTAGCAGCACGACGCGTCATCTGTTGTCGCCAACGCTGGTTATTGCGATTTGTGTGCGGTGTACCTGTGAATGACCTTCGTTGCGGCAGGGGCTAGAATCCTCAGCACAGCCTATGACCAGCCGAGGAAGCTATGGATTATCGTGATACCCCGGACGAAGCCGCATTCCGCCAGGAAGTCCGCGCCTTTATTGCGAAGGAGGCTCCGAAGGACCGCGAGAGCGCCGACCCCTTCAGCCAGGGTGGCGCGAACCGTGAATGGATGAAAAAGCTTGCTGACCGCAAATGGATTGCGCCGGCCTGGCCGAAGGAGTACGGCGGCGCCGGCATGTCGGTGATGGAGCAGTTCATCTTCAACTCGGAGCTTTCGGAGGCGCGCGCTCCGCGGCCCTTCGGCATCGCGGTGGGTTTTGTCGGGCCGACGCTCATCGTCCACGGTACGGAAGAACAGAAGCAGAAATATCTTCCCGGCATCCTTTCCGGCGACGATATCTGGTGCCAGGGCTACAGCGAGCCGGAGGCCGGCTCCGACCTTGCTTCGCTGCAGACACGCGCCGTACGCGACGGGGATGATTACGTCATCAACGGGCAGAAGATCTGGACCTCGGGTGGCCACGTGGCCAAGCACATGATCCTGCTGGCTCGGACCGACCCGGATGCGCCCAAGCACCGCGGCATTACCTACTTCACCGTCGACATGAAGTCGCCGGGGCTCAGTGTGCGGCCGCTGGTGAACATGGCGGGGACGCATGAGTTCAACGAGGTCTTCTTCGAGGACGTCCGCGTCCCGCGCGAGAACATCATCGGCGAGGAGAACCGCGGCTGGTACCTGGCGCAGACCACGCTGAGCTTCGAGCGCTCGAACATTGGCGGTGCGATCGGCGCGCGACAGACGATTGAGGACATGATCACCTTTGCGAAGGACCCGGCGAACCAGGGCAAGACCACCCTGGCGGAGAGTTCGGCGGTACGCCACCAGCTCATCGAGCGCTATGTTGAAGCCACAGTGGCGCAGCAGATGAGCCTGAAGATCGTCTCGATCCAGGCGAAAGAAGGCGTGGCGCCCGGGCACGAAGCCAGCGTGGCCAAGCTGTTCGGCACGGAGCTCAACCAGCGCATCTACCGGACGGGCATGAACCTGCTCGGCATGTATGGACAGCTCGACGGCAAGAACGAAGACGTTGAGGTGCCCATGCGGGGGCGGATCAAGTACATGTACCTCCGCGCGGTCGCGAACACGATCGAGGGCGGCACGAGCGAGATCCAGCGGAACATCATCGCGACGCGGGGTCTGGGACTGCCGCGGGCGTGATGCGGGGCGGTGCGATGGGCCGCCATTTTCTCAAGACCGGCCATCAGGCCGGTCTTGGTTTGCAATGACCTGCTGCCATCGCTTCTTCGAGAAACTGGCTGCAGGAACCGCATCGTGCTCGACCCCAACATCTGTAGCGGAAAGCCTACGGTTCGGGGGACCCGAATACTCGTGAGCACCGTGCTCGGCATGCTGGCGGGCGGGTATTCGGTTGAGCGAGTCGTGGAAGCATACCCGGAACTGGAGCGCGAAGATGTGCTCGCGGCAATCGCCTATGCAAGCCGGCTTGTAGAAGACGAAGGCGCGCGGCGCGTTGGATAGACCAGCCCGGGCCACGTTGCTGGTGCTGCTCGATCAGAACATCTCACGCGAGATCAAGGAATGGCTGGCGCAGGCGCGGCCCGGATGGGAAGTCATCGGCGGCCGAACTGGCGCTCGATGGAGTCGGTGGCGACGTGGATAAGCGTGGGGCGGCCGTGGGGGCAGGTGCGCGGGGTCTCGGTTTTCTCCAGGTCTTCGACGAGCCTGCGCATCTCCTCGAAGGAGAGCGACTGGCCGGCGCGGACGCTCGAGTGGCAGGCAACGGTCGCGGCGGCACGGGCGAAGGGGTCGGACACGCGGGTTTCGCTGGCGAGCTGGTCGATGAAGGCGCGAATGGCGCCAGCGATGTCCGATGCCGCGAAGCCCGCCGGGATGGCGCGGACCAGGTATTCGCGAGGGCCAAAGGATTCGACCGAGAGGCCCAGCAGTTCGAGGCGTTTGGTGTTCTCATGCAGCACCGCGGCCTGGAGCATGTCGAGTTCCAGCAACACCGGGTCGAGCAGCGGCTGCTGTGCAGGCGCGGCGGCCTGGCTGCGCCGGGCAACGATCTCGTCATAGCA
>SLAK01000079.1 GCA_007126855.1 Dehalococcoidia bacterium
AAGCGGAGCCGGCCAGAGTTCCGGGCGGCGGCAAGTAGCGCCGCCTTAGAACAGGTCGTCGTCCCAGCGTTTGCGCAGGCGCTTGCGCTCCTCGTCAATCGCCGCCCGCAGCTCATCGTCAAGCTACAGGTCGTCGTCATTGGTGAATTGCGCCCACCATCGCTCGACGTCGCGCTCCACAGCCGCCTTCAAATCCTCGTCCAGCTCGAAGTCCCCGGACTCCAGACTGTCCCAGTATTCCTGCATCACCTGCAGATCATGGTCGACCGCCGCACGGATCCGGTCTTCAAACTCGAGATCCCCGGCGCCATTGCCGTTGCCCGCCGCCTTTTCCAGGTCGTCGAACCAGTCGCCGAGCAGCAACTCCTCCGCGTCGCCGCCGAATTCCATCGTCGCCGCGGTGTGCATCCGGTCCATCAGGTCGGGGTACGGCCGGGGTTGAGGCGCAAAGTGCCCGGCGACGATGTCGGTCGCCAGCTCCTCCGCAGTGCAGCCGAGCGCCTCCGCCTCGGCGGCCAGCGCCTCGATCAGGTCGTCCGGCAAATCGATGTGCAGCCTGCCCATCGCTACTCCAGCTCCACCTCGCCATCGGGCGTTTCGATGATGGCCACCAGCCGCGGTTCCGGGCCCGGGATCACCGAAACGTCGATCGTGTCCAGCGCCAGCAGCGCATCAATGACCGCCGGCGCGTTCGGGTGCTCGCCGCGCAGCCGCACCAATCGGCACCCGCCGGGCGCGTTTTTCGCAGGGTGCGGTGTATCGCCCCAGTCGATCAGAAACGGCACAAGCCCATCGCCGAACGGCTCGCGTGCCCGGGTCAGCGTCCAGCTCAGCTTGCCGCCTTCGGGCAGGTCGCGTGACATCGGCTGCGGGTCGCCGGGGTCGTAGCCCATCCTGCGCGCCCGCGCCACCAATCCCTCGATATCGTTGCTGGCCAGGGCCCAGGTCACCAGCTTCGGGCGGTCCAGGTGGTCCAGTCCGAAGGGCCGCTCGCGGTCCTTCGGGGGGTCCTGTGCCGGGTCCGGGCCAATGATCTCCAGGTAGGTCTCATCCCCCAGCGACAGCAACGCGTTGTGCGTTCCGGCGCTCGGGTGCTTGCCGCCGGGGGTTGCCCGCACGCCCAGCAGCGCTTCTAGCTTATCGATCGCGGCATCCACGTCGGGCGCTCCGTACACCAGGTGGTCAATCGTCACACGTGTCTCCTTTGCTGGAGCCTTCGCACTATCATCACAGCGGGAAACCGTGAGTCAAGCGACGGCATAGTCTTGATACAAAGTCTCATACAGGCTATGCTTGCCTCGCGCCAGGTGGCGTCACAGCGGCCGCCGGCGGGCAGTTCCTCCTCCTTCCTGCCCGCCGGCCCTCTCCATTATCGTGCCATTGCGTGGTGCGCCTACAAGACCGCCAGTGCCAGAGCCCCGCCAGCCCACAGCGCACCCAGCACCGCCAGCAGGCCCGGCCACACGCGCATCGCGTATGCCTTGCCGCCGGTCGTGAACGCGATAAGCATCTTCGAGGCGGTGTTCGTAGTCATCGCCATCAGGATTGGCAGCACCGCCTGGTCCGCATCCAGTTGCCCGGCGGCGACCAGCGAGGCGACCGAAAGCGCAGGTGCATGGGTGTCTGCCACCCCGGCAATCGCCACGGCTGCGATCACTCCCCGCTGCCCAACTGTCTCATCGAGCGCGGCCGACGCGAACAGCACGATTGTCAGGATCGTCGGGAAACCCAGGGCCACGCGCAGGTCGAATGGCCGGCCCGTTTGCGGCGCCTCGGCCGTCGAGCGGAGTCCGAGCAGGGCAAAGCCGCCCCCGTAGACCAGCGCCAGCAGTGCACCGAATATCAGTGCCGGTGCCATGGCTTCAAGCGTGACTGCGCTTGCCGCGGCCAGGAAAATCCCCATCTGCACCAGCGTCGCCACCGAAGACAGCATCGCCCCGCCCGCCGTCGGGCCGACCACTTCCGGCTGCTGGCGCGCGCGCGCGCCCATCGCCCCAATGGTTGCGGTGCTCGAAACGAAGCCCGCGGCGAAACCCGATAGCGCCAGCCCGAGCTGCGGCCCTACTGCGCGCATGGCAATGTAGCCCGCGCCGCTGACGCCCATGATCAGCACCACGAAGAGCCACACGCGGAAGGGGTTGAACACATCGTAGGGCCCGATCGTCGTGTCCGGCACGAACGGCAGGATGACCAGTGCCGCGCCCGCGAATAGCAGCGCGTCGCGCAACTCATCTTCGGTCAGCACGCGGTTCACGAAGTCGTGCAGCGCCCGCCGGGCCGCCAGCAGGACAGTGACGGTCACCCCCGCGGCAGCGGCCAGCTCGGGGAGTTCGTGCGCCAGCACGCCCAGCAGGAACACGGTCACCAGCGAGACTTCGGTGGTGATGCCCGGGTCATCGCGCTCGCCGTAGACATAACTCAGGGCGGCGACCAGCGCCACAAAGCCGCCGGCGACCACCAGCACGGGCCACGTGCCGATGACTGCCGCCAGTCCGCCCAGCAGGCCAATGAGCGCGAAGGTACGAATGCCCGCAGCGGCGCGGCCTTGCCCCGCCCCTTTGCGGCGCTCGCGTTCCGTGCCGACAAGCAGTCCGATGCCGGTCGCCACGGCCAGCGTGAGCGCCGCCTCCATCGGCTCGTCGATCAGGTTCCCTTCGAAGGCGAACACGAGCCCATCATATGAACCAGCGGCTCACAGTCATCTCCGGGCAATCACCGAGTTCCCACGTGCCGGTACCCGGTCTCAGGCGCTCACTGTCTGGTCCCAGAATCCGCGTTCTGGCTCGCGGGGGCGCTCCTCAACTTGAAGCTCCCGGCCGAGCCGCATCGTCCATCGCTGGCCCGATTCATAGGCGGGCCATTCAGGCAGCGCCGGTGTCGACGGTGAACCAAACCGCGCGAAACGCGCCCAGGCCACCTGCATCGCGTTCGAAAGCTCCCCGGCCTGCGTCCCCGTGCCCGTGAAACCGCGCACGCCCGGGTGGTCGTAGGTGCCGAAGACGAAGGGCACTTCCGCCAGGTGTGGCGACCCAAGCGCACCGCCAGCCGCCGGGGACGGCCAGTCGAACACATAGGTGTAGACCGGCACGTATTTTGCCTGCAGCTCCGCCAGCCGCATCGCCGGCCAGCGGAAGACATAGTCCGTCGCGATCGCGCAGAGCAGCTCACGCGGTGAGGTGTCTTCTTCTCGCTCCTCACGCGCCGCGCGGTACGCCTCGATGGCTGCGAATGCCCGCTCGTCCGGGTGCTCACCGCCGACAAGCTGTGCCACTCGCGCCACAAGCGCTTCCTCGTCGAGCTCATCAAGCGACGGGTCGAGCCTGTAGAACAGCTTCATCTCGTCTTCGTTCGTCCCGATCAGCACCGAGACGCTGCTGGCCGACCCATCGGCGATCGCGTGGAAAGGGTCCGCCGGGATCTGCAGGTCATCACCCACCGGCCCGTAGGACGCTCCGCTGGCCAGCGGAGTGGACCGATCCTGCGCCGTCGCCAGGTCTTCGGCGGGGATTTCGCGCAGCCGCTGCGCCTGTCCCGGCGCCAGCCCCAGGTCGTCGAGCAGGCGCTGCGCCACCGCGCTCGCCGCCTCCGGCGTCTGCAGCAGGTTCGCGGAACCGCTTTGCAGGATTGCCTTCTGGAACAGCCCCGTGGTCGCCGGCATCGAGAGCATCGCTGCGATGCTTATCGCCCCCGCCGATTCGCCGAAAACGGTCACGTTCGCCGGGTCCCCGCCAAAGGCCTGGATCTCCGACTTCACCCAGTTGAGGGCGGCAACCTGGTCCAGGATGCCCTGGTTCCCCGAGGCATCGCACTCGTCTTCACACAGGTCGTCTAGCCGCAAGAAGCCAAAGGCACCCAGCCGGTAATTGATCGTCACGACCACCACGTCGCCGCTCTTCGCCAGCGCGCTGCCGTCGTACATCGGCAGCGATCCGGCGCCGGTCACGAAGCCGCCTCCGTGGATCCACACCATCACCGGGCGCCGCCGCCCGTCCGCTGCGGGCGTCCAGATGTTCAAAGAGAGGCAGTCTTCACCCTGCTCCGGGTAGTCCAGCGTCAGGACCTGTTCCAGTACGCCGCCGCTTGTGTCCGCCTGGAAGCAGCACTTGCCGAACGTGGTCGCATCCAGGACCCCCGTCCATTCTTCAACTGGCTCCGGCGGCCGAAAACGAAGGTCGCCCTCCGGCGGCCGCGCGTAAGGAAGCCCCCGGAACACCTCCACCCCATCCTCACACGTGCCGCGTATCGCCCCCAGGCTCGTCTCTGCTATTGCATCCGTCATACCTGTGCCTCCGGCCGACGGTTCGCGCGCCGGGCCAGGTGCCGGGCGCTGAGCGTGAACCGATGGTGCTTTCCATCATAGCCTCGCGAGTCCTTTACCATCGTCCCGCCCGCGTCCTCATGTCTTGTGGATAAGCATCAGCCCGTCGCGCACGGTGAGCAGCACACACTCCACGCGGTCATCCCGGCTCACATGGCGGTTGAACTCGCGGATGGCTACCGTGTCCGCGCTCTCGTCGTCGCTATCCATCACCTGGCCATCCCAGAGCACGTTGTCCGCCGCGATGAAACCCCCGGGCGCCAGCAGCGGCAGGATTGCCTCGTAGTAGCGGATGTAGTTGGTCTTGTCCGCGTCGATGAATGCGAAATCGATGGGCGCGCGTACATGCGCCAGGCTGTCCATCGCGTGCCCCACCCGGATCTCGACGCGGTCGGCATAGGGCGTCGCGTCGATGTGCTCCTGCGCGATACGTGCGTGCGTCTCGTTCACCTCGAGCGTCACGATCCGGCCACCCTCGGGCAGCGCCTCGGCCATGCACAGCGATGAATAGCCCGTGAAGGTGCCCACCTCGAGCACATGCATCGGCTTGATCATCGCCACCAGCATCTTCAGCAGCCGCCCCTCCAGGTGGCCGATGATCATCTGCGCCTCGTCCGAAAACTTGCGGGTGTTCGCCTGGATTGCCCGCAGGTAGCCCGGTTCCGGCGTGCTGTGCGCCTGCGCGTACGCCTCGATCCCGGGCAAGGTCAGCTCTCTCATCGTTTCACTCCTCCTCCCCTGGTGCGCCAGGAACGGGTACATTTCCCGTACGCCACTCCAGAGGAGAATCACTTTGCCAGACTACGAACAGCTGCTCTATGACCAGCATGGCCGTGTTGTAACGATAACGCTGAATCGCCCCGAACGTCTTAACGCCTGGACCGGCACCATTGAGCGCGAACTTATCCACGCGCTGAATCACGCAAACGA
>SLAK01000450.1 GCA_007126855.1 Dehalococcoidia bacterium
GGGACATAGCGGCCGGTCTCCCGGTAGTAGAAATCGCGGGCGGCGGCGCAATCGATCGTCGCGGTCACCTGCGGCACACCAATGCCGAGCACTTCGCGCGACGTGCAGGCCGCGCCAGGGCCGACGCCAACCAGCACCCCCGCCACGCCGGTCCGCATGACTTCGAGCGTCGCAGTGAACCCCACGGTGTTGCCCACCACGACCGGGATATTGAGCGAGTCAACGAGCTTATCGAAGCGCAAACCCTCAATGCTGCGCGATTCGTGCTTGGCCGTCGTGACCGTGCTTTGCACTACCAGGATGTCCGCGCCCGCTTCTTCGACGATTGGAGCGAATCGCTTGGTGTTCATCGGCGTCACGGCGACCGAGGCCACGGCCCCACCGGCCTTGATTTCCTTGATGCGCTCGGCGATCAGGTCGTCGCGGATGGGCCGTTGATACGCGGCCTGGAGCAGCGCAGTCGATTCGTCCCGGTTTGCCGACGCCACTTCCTGCAGGATGGAACCCGGATCCTCGTAGCGGGCCCAGACCCCTTCCAGGTTCAGCGTGGCGAGCCCGCCGCAGCGGTGCATTTCGATGGCGAACGACGGGTCGACCACCGCGTCCATCGCCGAAGCGAGGAAGGGGATGTCGAAGTGGTACTCCCCGATATCCATCCCGAGCTCCACGAGTTCGGGGTTGAGCGTGACGTCGCCCGGCACGATGGCAACCTCATCGAAGCCATAAGCGCGGCGGAGTTGCTTAAACTGGGGTGCGGTCATTTTCGCCTCCTGGGCACAACACAAGCTGGCCGCACACCCGGGATGGGACGGCGGCGTGGCAATCGGGACTGATGATGCTCAACGCTTTGGGTTCCGCTGTTGGGATAGCGCTCGAACGAGAACGCTTCCATTATTCATCCGAGTCTAGAAGTGCCTTCCCCGGAGGGCAACTGAATTCCACAGGACCTCACTTTTATGTGCGCAGCCTCACATTCCGACCGGCCGACCCCCGGCCTCTATGTCGTCGCCACACCCATCGGCAACCTTGGCGACCTCGCCCCGCGGGCCCGAGCGCTGCTCGAAACCGCCGACATCATCGCCGCGGAAGACACCCGCACCGCCCGGAAACTGCTCCCCTCGCGGTCGAATGGTCCGCGGCTCCTCAGCCTTACCGAGCACAACGTCGAGCACCGCATCCCTGAGCTGCTCCGCACGGCGGACGAAGGCGCTGTTGCCCTCGTGAGCGAAGCCGGCACCCCGGGCGTGGCCGACCCCGGCGCGCGCCTGGTCAGCGCAGCCCACCGCGAAGGCATCCGCGTCATCGCGGTGCCGGGGCCATCGGCGCTGGCGGCAGCCATGTCTGTCTCCGGATTCGACGCACCCGGCACGCTCTTCATCGGCTTCCTGCCACGAAAGCGCGGCGAGCGCATTGCCGCCTTGCGCAAGGCGGCGTCCTGCGCCTCCAACATCGTCTTTTTCGAAAGCCCCGGGCGTCTCGCCGGAGCCCTTGCCGCCACCGCCGACGCGCTCGGCGATCCCGAGACAGTAGTCTGCCGCGAGATCTCGAAGCTCCACGAAGAGGTGGTGTATGGTGCGGCCAGCGAGCTGGCAGATCGCTTCGCAGGTACGAAAGGCGAGTGCACCGTGGTGATCCGCGTACCGCCGGCCAAACCGGAGGCCGAATCTCAGGAGGAGGCGCGTAGCTTGCTCGAAGCGATGAAGCGCGCCGGGGCCAGGCGCTCCGCGGCGGCGGCGGAGGTGAGCCGGCGCACAGGCCAGCCGCGTGACGAACTCTATCGAGCATGGGATACCCTGTAATCTTGAAGGCAGCGGCCCTCCATGGGCTGCGCTGTTCGCTCACCTTCCAGTAGAGTTAGGCACGTGTCTGAACGCATCCTTGTCTGTGTCGGCTGGCCATACGCCAACTACTACCTGCACGTGGGGCAGGCGGCGGGCGCCTACCTGCCCGCCGATATCTTCGCGCGCTTCCACCGCCTCGCCGGCAACGAAGTGCTCATGGTCTCCGGCTCCGACTGTCACGGGACGCCCATCACCGTCAGCGCCGACCGCGAAGGCGTTGAACCGCGCGTCATCATCGACCGCTACCACCCGAAGATCCTGGAGGTCTGGGACCGCTTCGGCATCTCCTTCGACAACTTCACGACCACGCTGACCGATAATCACTACGAGGTGGTGCAGGACATCTTTCTGCGCCTGCTCGAAAACGGCTACCTGTATACGCACACCCAGGACCAGCTCTACGACCCGCAGGCCGAACGCTTCCTGCCCGACCGCTATGTCGAAGGCACCTGCCCCCACTGTGGCTACAAGGAAGCCCGCGGCGACCAGTGTGATAGCTGCGGCTCCCAGCTCGACGCGGTCGATCTGCTCGACCCGCGCAGCCGCATGACCGGCGCCACACCCGTCCTCCGCGAATCCGAGCATTTCTTCCTGAAGCTGACCGCGTTCGAAGACCGGCTCAAGGAGTGGGTGAGCAAACAGACCCACTGGCGGCGCAACGTCCTCAACTTCACCATGGGCATGCTCAACGAAGGGCTCCGCGACCGCGCGATCACGCGCGACATCGCCTGGGGCGTCCCGATCCCGGTGGAGGGCTACGAGAGCAAGCGCATTTATGTCTGGTTCGACGCCGTCATCGGCTATCTCTCCGCAACCAAAGAATGGGCGCAGAAGACGGGCGACGAGCGGGCGTGGGAGCGCTTCTGGAAGGACCCCGAAGCCCGCTCCTACTACTTTGTCGGCAAGGACAACATCCCCTTCCACACCGTTGTCTGGCCAGCCCAGCTCCTTGGGTATGGGGACCTGAATCTCCCCTACGACGTGCCCGCAAACCAGTACGTCAACTTCTCGGCCGGCCAGAAGCAGAGCAAATCGAAGGGCACCGGCACCTGGATGCTCGATCTGCTCGACGTCTACGACGCCGACGTCATCCGCTTCTACCTCACGATGATCATGCCGGAGACCTCCGACTCCGAATTCCGCATCGAGGAGATGATCCGGACGAACAACGACGTGCTCATCGGCACCTGGGGCAACCTGGCCAACCGCGTGATCGCGATGATCAACCGGAACTTCGATGGGGAGGTGCCCCCGGCAGGGGAGCTCTCGGAGGAGAGCAAGCGCATTCTCGAAGCGACGGAGGCCGCCTTCGACACCGTCGGCGAACGCTACGGCGCCTGCCAGTTCCGCGCCGCCCTCCAGGAGACGCTCAAGCTGGCACAGTCGGCCAACCGCTACCTGGACGAGCGCGAGCCCTGGAAAGCGGTGAAGGAAGACCGCGAACACGCCGCCGAAACCCTCAACGTCGCGCTAAGCGTGGTCAACGGGCTGAAGGCCCTGTTCCATCCCACGCTGCCGTTCTCCACCCGGCAGCTCCACGAAGCCCTCGGCCTCGAAGGCACCGTGCTGGACGAAGGCTGGGCATTCCGCCAGGTTCCCGCGGGCACGCGCATTGGGACGGCAGCCGCGCTCTACAAGAAGCTCGAAGTCCCCGCCGAGGACAACGGCGAATGACGGTCTTGTTCGACACGCACACACATCTGCAGCTGAGCGCCTTCGACAGCGACCGCGATGAAGCTGTCCGGCGGGCGATCGATGCATCGGTGCAATACATGGTCGTGTGCGGCGATGATCCGCCGAGCTGCCAGGGCGCGTTTGACCTGGCCGATAAGCACGATGCGGTGCTGCCCACCGCCGGCTACCACCCGCACGAAGCGGCGAACATCACCGAAGAGCACTTTGCCATGCTCCGCGCCTGGTCGCAGGACGACCGCTGCATGGCGATCGGCGAGATCGGCCTCGACTACTACCGCGAGCTCTCGCCCCGCGACGTCCAGCGCCGTGTGCTGGAAAAGCAACTCGACCTGGCCGTGGAGCGAGCTTTGCCGGTGCTGGTGCACTCTCGTGGCGCCGAGGACGAGATTGCCGAGCTGCTTGAACCCTACGCCGGCAGATCCCCGCTGCGTGGCACGGAGCGCGAAGTCGGCATCATGCACTGCTTCGGCGGCACGCTGGAGCAGGCGCGGCGCTACGTGGACATGGGCTTTCTCGTGTCCCTGGCCTGCACGGTGACCTATCCGAAGAACGAAGAAGCCAGGCGC
This sequence comes from Dehalococcoidia bacterium, assembly GCA_007126855.1. Classification (GTDB taxonomy): domain Bacteria; phylum Chloroflexota; class Dehalococcoidia; order Tepidiformales; family Tepidiformaceae; genus SLAK01. The sequence goes on from SLAK01000450.1 coordinate 4,103, forward strand.
ATCGCCGCGGAACTGCCCATGGACAAGCTCGTCATCGAAACCGATAGCCCCTTTCTCCCGCCACAGGAGCGCCGCGGAAAGCGCAACGAACCCGCCTTCGTGTCAGCGGGCGCGCAGGCCATTGCCGGTGCCCGTGGGGTAAGCTTCGATGAGGTCGCTGACGCGACCACCAGGAACGCACTGCGGCTCTTCGCCGTTGAAGCCAGGAACGAGGCCGTACCCGCATGACCCCGGCGCATCTCACCAGTCTCTACGGTCCTGTTGCGGAGGACCTGATCCTTGTCGAGGACCTGCTCGAATCGGTGAAGAAGACCGAGAGCGGCGCCCTCTCCCGCATGCTCGAGCACGCCCTCGAAGCGCGCGGCAAGCGGCTCCGGCCCGCGCTGGTGTTGCTCGCGGGTGCCATCGGCGATTACAACCTGAATCGCCTGGTGCCCCTGGGTGCGGCCATCGAATTGCTCCACACGGCGAGCCTTGTGCACGACGACGTGGTCGACGGTGCGACCAGCCGGCGCGGCCGGCCCACCTCGAACGCAATGTTCGACAACGCGTTGACCGTGCTGCTCGGTGACTACATGTTCGCCAACGCCGCAGAGATGGTGACCCGCACCGGCAGCCTTGAAGTGACGCGCCTTTTCGCGCTGGCCCTGATGAAGATGACCAGCGGCGAACTGGACCAGGACGCCGCCGCATTCGACGTCGGCCGGGATGTCCAGCAGTACCTCTGGCGCATCGGCGGCAAGACCGCGGCGCTGTTCGCGAACGCGACCGAGGGAGGCGCCATCCTGGGCCAGTGCGAGCAGGACACCGTCGCATCGCTTCGGACCTACGGCTACAGCATTGGCATGGCGTTCCAGATCGTTGATGACGTGCTGGACTTCGTCGGCGACGAGGAGCTGATGGGCAAACCGGTTGGCAGCGACCTTCGCGAGGGGACGGTCACGCTGCCCGGGCTTTTGCTGCTCGAACGTTACCCGAAAGACAACCCGATCAAAAAGTTCTTCCAGGCGAAGCGGGATCGCGAACGCCACCTGCAGTCAGCGCTCGCGATGGTGCTGGATACGGAAGTCCTGGACGCCTCGATGGACATGGCCCGCGACTACGTGCGGCGGGCGCGCGAGGCCATCGCCCCGCTCCCCGAAGGGGAGGCGAAGCGATGCCTGCTCGACATTGGCGACTACGTGCTGGAACGGAGCAGCTAGCGTCTCGTGGTCGTCTTGATCATTGCGACCATGGTGTTATCCGCAGGTCGCCTCGAAGACGCCGATGCCTACCACCTCCAGGTCGTCCGCGCCGGCTCCCTCCGACACGGTGAAGCCCACTTCTGCACTGACCCTTGAGCCATCGAGTTCGAAGAGCGGCCAGTCGAGGCCGGATTCCGCAGCCGCCGTTTCGCCGGTGCCGGTCGTGACATCGCCCATCTGCATCCGGGTACTCTGGTATGTGCGCTCCGGGGGCATGCTGTCGCCAATCCACAGGCTAATCGTTTGCGAATCCATGTCCTCGCCGAGTTCCGCTTCCAGCGCGTCAACGCCAAATGGGTCGCCATCAGGCGTATGGCCCCGCCCGACGAGCGCGAACGGGACATTGTCCCTGCCCGTTTCGTTGGTGTTGAACCCACATTGGAGCACATCGAACTCGAAGGTGACGCCGTCGACGGTTAGCGTACCGCTCCCGGTGCCGCTGGCCGGCTGTGCCTCGTCGTCGCTTCCATCATCGGTATCCGGGACATCGGCTGGGGCGCCGGTATCATCACCGTTCGCCTGTTCTCCATCCGTATCGCCGGAATCATCGCTGCCACAGGCAGCAAATGCTATGAGAAGCAGCCCCGGCACCAGCAGGTGCAAAAGTTTGGTCATGCGGTGTCCTTTCCGGCACGGTCGTAGCTCCGTGCGCGGCCTGCTCACCCTAGCACAGTTTCGAAGAATGCGTGTACTAATGTCATCTAAACTATCTGTTTTGAGCCAATCACACACGATGGCGCGTCGATTCGTCCTATCCCCACGCACACTGTCAGTTCGACCCTGCAAAGAAGGACATGGCCCTGCGAGTGGGCCGGCAGCAGCAAAGCTCCCGCCATCACCCGGAGCCCGCCGATACGTCTTGTGCGCTGGATGATTTCGCAAAGCGCGCCACGCCCGATGCACCGGGGGACGCGACGCTCCGAGGCCAGCGCCGTGGGGTCATCCGGGCTCGCTTCAATGCATACCTCGGGCGTCGCAGACGCTATCGATCAGCCAATCACCGGGATTTGGCCGGCAGGCACAGGCGTCAGCGCTACTTCAGGCCGCGCTTCGGCGTGGCCTTCTTCATGACCTTCTTCTGCTTGTAGTTCTCGCGCACGTCCTCGGGCTTCACCGCGTTGCCGTAGGCATCCGAGAGCTCGCCTTTGCGCGCTGCCTGCTGCATGTCCCTGATGCTGGACTTTTCGCCCTTGGTTAGAGCAGGCGGCGGCTTGGGCTTGTTCACTTCCGGGTGCTCGTTCGGGCGCCCGCGCTTCACCAGGTTGTTCACCTTCTTGCCAAGGTGGTAGTACTTCCCGTCGTCGGGAATACGGCGCGGATAGCCGTCGCGGAAGACGAACGCCGAGAACGATGTCGGCATGATGCGCTGCGAATCCTTGAAACAGACCGGACAAGGCACCGGCAAGGAGGCTTCCCGGATGGGACGCAACTCCTCGAAGATTCCGTTGCAGGGCTCGCAATAGTACTCGTAAAGGGGCATGCCTCTTTCCCTCCCTAGAGGCCCAAGTGTGTGCCCTCATCCTACTATGTGTCAGCATTTTGTGCTGTGATGCTGCCGCTGGCGCGAAGCTCCTCGACGAAACGCGCCGTCCCCAGCTCCCGCTCAAGGTGGTAGCGCACGAAATCACCGAGCGCCGCCCGCAATTCCTCAACCACGGCGCCGGGCACCCGCAGCGCGACGAACTCCGGTAATGACGCCCTCCGCGCATGGCGGAGCACCTTGATCGCCGGCACGGACAGCAGCCGGCCCGTGCCCGCCTCCGGGCGGCACTGCCTGCAGACCAGCCCGCCCGCGGCTGCCGCCACGAGGGTATTCTCTGGCGGCAAGCGCCCGCCGCATGCCGCGCAGCCGTCCAAATACACGTCGAATCCGGTGAGAGCCAGCACGTGGAGCTCGAAGTAGCGCGGCACCAGGTCTGCCGCAGACCCGCCATCGAGCGACTCCAGCGACGCGTAGAGCAGGTGGAACAGGTCCCGGTTCGGGGCATGTTCGACGGTGAAGCGGTCGACGAGCTCCAGCAAGTATGAAGCGGTAGCCCAGCGATCCAGGTCGGCCGCGACGTTTGGAAAGGAGCGCACGGTCTCGGCCTGGGTGAAAACGTCCAGGTTGCGGCCCCTGGCCATCAGGAAGCGGCTGAAGGTGAGCGGCTCCAGGTGGCCGCGCATGCGGCTGCGGGCCTTGCGTATGCCCCGCGCGACGCCTTCGAACTTGCCGCGCTCTTCGCCGAACACCACGAAGATGCTGTCTGCTTCGCCTATGTTGCGCCGCCGCAGCACGATGCCTTCCGTGCGGTATGCGCGGCTCTCGCGGCTCATCTCACACCGCCTGGCGGCCTTCCAGCGCGCGGAGCAGCGTCACATCGTCTGCATACTCGAGGTCAGCGCCACTGGGGAGCCCGCGCGCCAGCCTGGTCACGCGCACGCCGAGCGGCCCGAGCAGCTTTGCGGCGTACATCGCGGTGGCCTCGCCCTCCAGACTGGGATTCGTGGCCATGATCACTTCCTGCACGCCGCCATCCTGCACCCGGGCAAGCAGCTCACGGAAGCGCAGATCTTCGGGGCCGACCCCGTCCATCGGGTTCAGCACGCCGTGGAGCACGTGGTAGAGCCCGCGGTAGCCGCCGGAACGCTCAATGGCGGAGATGTCCAGCGCCTGTTCGACAACGCATACCACGCTGCGGTCGCGCCGCTCGTCACTGCAGTAGTTACAGGGGTCGTGCTCGGTGATGTAGCAACACACGGAGCACAGCCGAATGCGCCGCTTCACTTCGAGCACGGCGTTGGCCAGCGCCTGCGCTTCGTCGTCGCCAACCCGGAGGATGTGGTAGGCCAGACGCTGGGCCGACTTGGGCCCGATGCCGGGAAGGCGGTGGAATTGCTCCACAAGCCGTGCGATTGGCTCAGGTGTACCGCCGCTCCCGCTCATGCGTTATTGAAGCCCAAGGCCCGGCAGGTTCAGCCCGCCGGTAATCGAACCAAAGGAATCCGCCTGCATCGCCGACGCTTTCTCCGAAGCATCCGCGATTGCCGCCATGATCAGGTCTTGCAGCATCTCCACGTCATCCGGATCGACCACGTCGGGGGAGAGCTCAATGCCTACGACCTTCTGGTCGCCGCTCATGGTCACTTTCACGGCGCCGCCACCCGCAGTCCCTTCGACGCGGCTATCTGCGAGTTCCTGCTGCGCTTTCGCAAGCATCTCCTGGGCCTGCGCCAGGGGATTCGCGCCCGGGGCGCCGCCGCCCATCCCGGGAAGACCACCGCCACCGCCGCCGGCAGCTTTCCCGCCGCGCCGGAGGTACCGGTTCCGCCCGCTGCTTTTCGCCATTATTCCCCGTCCTTTCCTACCGGTGTCGCGCCCATTGCCCGCGCGGCTTCCGCCAGGTGGCCGCCTTTCGAAGCCGATTTGCGGTTCTGCGGCCGGCGCTCAACCAGTTCTACTTCCAGTCTAACGGGCCTGCCCAGTAGCGCAGCCGCCTGCTCCTCCACCAGCGGCCGGCAGTCGCGATCGATCTTGTCCTTGTGGAAGGAGAAGTAGAAGCCGAGGCGAATCACGTCGTCTTCGATCGACAGCACCTCGCAGGAGCCATTGAGGAAGGCCGCCTTGGTGATGTCCACCATGCTGCAGCGGTTGTACAGCTCGCGGAGAAACTTTTGCTCGGTGCTGGCCGCGCTGTCCTCACTGCGGTCACTACCACCGGAGGGCCTCCGGGCAGGCCGCTGTGCCCGCGGGCCAGGCTGCCCGGCAGGGGCGCCAGTAGCGGCCGGGCGCGTGACAGCCGGCGCCGCCGTCTCGCCGAGGATCGCCGTGGCGCAGGCCACTTCCAGCGGCACGGGGTTCGCGGGGTCCATGCGAAAATCGGCGCGCGCGAGTTCGCTGATGGCAAGCACCAGCCCACGCACATCGCCGCCTTCCTGCGCGCTCCTGGCCAGCTCGTCGCGGAGCGTGTCGACCACGGCGCGGGTGAACTTGGCCAGGTCGACACCGGAATCAGCCACGTCTCGGACCAGGTCGAGCGCGCCGGGCAGGTCTTTGCCCATGATGGCCTCGGCAAGCTGGATGCTGCGGTGGTCCTGTAGCAATCCGAGCGCCGCCAGCACATCGCCCTCGGTCGGGTTTGGCCCAAAGCGCGATGTCACCTGCTCGAGCAGGGTGATGGCGTCGCGCAGCCCGCCCCTGGCCTGCCGGGCGATCACGCCCAGCGAACCGCCGTTGATGGCAAAGCCTTCCTGCTCGCAGATGAAGCCCAGGCGGCCGATCATCGCGTCCAGCATCACGCGGTGAAAATCGAAGCGCTGGCAGCGCGACACCACGGTGGGCGGGACCTTATGGAGGTCGGTAGTCGCCAGGATGAAGTACGCGTGCGGCGGCGGCTCCTCGAGCGTTTTGAGCAACGCGTTCCACGCGCCGTCGGTCAGCATGTGCACTTCATCGAGCAGGTAGACCTTTTTCGTCAGGTCGCTCGGCGCGAAGGCGATGCGCTCGCGCAACTCGCGGATGTCGTCGATGCCGCGGTTACTGGCCGCATCCATCTCGATCAGGTCGAGGGCCGCGCCCTGCCGTATCGCGGTGCAGGTAGGGCACTGGTTGCAGGGGTCGCCTTCCTTCAGGTTGGCGCAATTGATCGCCCGCGCGAGGATGCGGGCCGTTGTCGTCTTCCCGGTGCCGCGCGGGCCGCTGAACAGGTAGGCGTGCGCCACCTGGTCCGAGATCAGCGCATTGCGCAGGGTGCTTACGACATGTTCCTGGCCGACGACTTCTTCGAATCCCTGTGGACGCCACTTCCCGTATAGCACGAAAACCTCAACCTGCCTTGGCTCTGGTCAGTATAGAACACATGTGCCGATGCCTCGATCCGCGCTACTGCTCGTGGTCGTGGACATGGCCCAGCGCGCCCAGGTAGTGCTCTTCGCGGGCGCGCATCCGCGCTTCATCTTCGGGGCCGGTGACGTGGTCGTAGCCGCAGAGGTGGAGGATCCCGTGCACCAGCAGGTGAGCGAGTTCGGCATCGAGCGAGTGCTGATGCTCCTCGGCCTGGTGGACGGCCGTTTCCATGCCGATGGCGATGTCGCCCAGGTAGGGCTCGGCATCCGCCGCTTCGACGAACTCGTCTGCCTCGTCCGGGAACGAGAGCACGTCGGTCGGCTCGTCGATGCCCAGGAAGGCGTTGTTGAGGCGTTGCATCTCTTCGTTGCTGGTGATGAGCACGGACAGCGCCGTGCCTTCGCCCACATCCTCGCCTTCCATGACGCGCTCGGCCAGCAGCCGGAGGGCCGAGACATCGGCTCCACGCGGGTCAACGGCACTTTCGACGGTCACACTGTAGCGAGGGTCCACCACGATGATTCTACTGCCCGGCAAAGATCTGGACGGCTTCCTGGGCCGCATCGATAAGCGGCGCGGGCAGGATGCCGAAGACCAGCACGCCAGCGGTAGTTACGGCCAGCGACACGCCGATAGTCGGCGAAACACGGAAGGGCCGCTCCTGTGTGTCGCCAAGGAACATCTGCCGCACGACACCAAGGTAGTAGTAACCAGAAACCACCGTGTTGAGCACAGCGATGATCACCAGCCACGCGAGGTCTGCATGGATGCCCGCATTGAAGATATAGAGCTTCGCCCAGAAGCCGGCCGTCGGCGGGATACCCGTGAGAGAGATCAGGCAGAAGGCCAGCGCCGCGGCAAGCAATGGCGCGCGCTTCCACATGCCCGAGTAGTCGGCGATCTGGTCGCTGCCGATGCGCTGCGAGATGGCGATGACCGCCACGAAAGCGCCAAGGTTGGTGAACGCGTAGGCAGCCACGAAGAGCAGCACCGCGCTCGCGCCAAGCGTGAAGCCGTCGCCGGTCGCGGAAACCGCCGCCAGGCCGATCAGGAAGGTGCCGGCCTGTGCCACCGAAGAGTAGCCGAGCATGCGCTTGATGTCCGATTGCACGATGGCCATTACGTTGCCCACGGTCATCGTGACCGCAGCGAGCACCGCGAAGATGTTCGCCCAGTCGCTGCTGATGAAGTCGGCGCCGAGGCCTTCGAAAAAGACGCGGATGACGACCGCGAAGGCCGCGGCCTTTGAGCCGACCGAGAGAAATGCGGTCACCGGCGTCGGGGCGCCCTGGTACACGTCGGGCACCCACATCTGGAAGGGCACGACGGCCATCTTGAATCCGAACCCGGCGATAAGCATCGTGACCGCAACGATGAGCAGCGCGCGGTTTTCTTCGCCTTCGGCCGCGATCACCCGGCCGATTTCCGGGAGGATCGTCGTGCCCGTGAAGCCATAGATGAGCGCCATGCCATAGAGCAGCACGGCCGACGAGATGGCGCCGAGCAGCAGGTACTTTAGCCCGGCTTCGCTGGAGCGCCGGTCCTTCTGCCACCCGGCCAGGATGTACTGCGGGATCGACGACAGTTCCAGCGCGATGAAGATGGTGATAAGGTCCCGCGCCCCGGCAAGGAACATGAGCCCGGCCGTGGCGGTGAGCACCAACGCGTAGTATTCGGCCTGCCTGCGGCCGACGCGGTCGACCCAGTCGACCGACGCCAACACCACCAGCGCCGTGACGCCGGCGAAGACGTAGTAGAAGAAGACGGCGTACTGGTCGAGCGAGAAGGTGCCGTCGAAGATCGTCTGGTAGTCATCCCGGATGACCCAGGAGGTGGTCCAGGCCGCGGATGCCACCAGACCCGCGAGCGCGATATACGGCAGGATTCGCCGGTAGCGCCCGAAAATGCCCTCCGTAAGCAGGATCAGGCCCGCGGCGATCAGGATGATGAGCTGTGGACCAACGACATCCAGTGCGTTCACAGCACAACCCTCGCCGCCACTGCCTCCATGGCAGGGTTAATCATGTCCATCAAGATCGCCGGGTAGACGCCGAGCAGCACAATCAGCACTGCGAGCCCCAGCACCGCCGAGTGCTCCCACCAGTGGCGCTGGTCGGTCAGGTCGTTCCATTCCTCCTTCACAGGGCCAAAGACCACGCGTTGCAGCGCCCAGAGCACATATCCCGCCGACAGCACCACGCCGATAATCGCCAGCAGCACGGCCCATTCGAAGCGGTCGAAGGCGCCCAGGAAGACCGTCACTTCGGCGATGAAGCCGGCCATCGCCGGGAGGCCCAGGCTCCCGAAGCCGGCGAACACCAGGCCGGTCGCGAGCAGAGGCATCTGCCGCGAGAGGCCGCCCAGGTTCGCAATCTCGCGTGTGTGCGTGCGGTCATACATCAATCCGATGAGGACGAAGAGCAGGCCGGTGATAAGCCCGTGCGCCACCATCTGGTAGGTCGCGCCGGTCAGGCCCGTATCGCCGAGCGCGGCGATGCCAAGCAGCACCAGGCCCATGTGGCTCACAGAGGAGTAGGCCACCAGTCGTTTCACATCCGTCTGCCGTAAGGTCACAAAGGCGCCGTAGAGCACACTGATAACGCCCAGCCCGGCAAGCCACACGTCCCAGTTGGCCGCCTGTTCCGGCATCATCGTCACGCCCATGCGGATCATGCCGTAGCCGCCCATCTTCAGGAGCACGCCCGCGAGCATCACGGAGACCGCGGTGGGCGCGTTCGTATGGGCGTCTGGCAGCCAGGTATGGAAGGGCACGATCGGCAGCTTCACCGCGAAGCCCGCCATGAGCAGCAGGAAGACCAGGTTCAGCGGGATGACGGTGTTCTGGAAGTCTGTCTGGCCCAGCACTTCGATGTCGAAGGTTCCCGCGTTGAACGCCAGCACCAGGATCGACACCAGCAGCAGCGCGGAGCCGAAGAGCGTGTAGAGGACGAACTTCGTGGCCGCGTATTCCTTCCGCCCCGAGCCCCATATGGCGATAAGCAGGAACATGGGGAAGAGTTCCAGCTCCCACATGAGGAAGAAGAGCAGGAAGTCGAGCGCCACGAACACGCCGATGACCGACGTGGCCAGCACCAGCAGGCACGCGAAGTAGAGCCGCGGCCGGAAGGTGATGTTGAACGACACCAGCACCGAGGCCACCGTCAGGAAGGTGGTGAGCACCACCAGCGGCATGCTCAGCCCGTCGACGCCGATGAAGTACTGCAGGTTGAATTCGCCGATGTCGACCCAGGTGCGCCGCTCGACAAACTGGTAGCCCTCGGCGTTTACGTCGAAGCGGAAGAACAGGACCAGCGAAAGCACGAATGATGCGCCGGCGCCGGCAAGCGCCACCCAGCGCGCAAGGTGTTCCTGCGCCTGCGGCAACAGGAGCGCCACAACAGCGGCTGCAGCAGGCAAGAACAGGACGATCGAAAGTTCCACCGCCGCCTCCTACAACGGGTTGGCCGTGAACACGGCCGCCACAATGATGATTACGCCGGCCACAAGGAGCAGCCCGTAGGCCTGGACCTGGCCGTTTTGCACCACGCGCAGCCGCGCGCTCACTTCGCGCGTCACGGTCGCTGAGCCGTTGACCGCACCATCGACCACGTACGTGTCAAAGAGCTCGAGCAGCCGGTTCCACCAGCGCTGCAATACCGTGCGCGCAATGAAGTCTTCATAGAGGTTGTCGAGGAAGTATTTGCGTTCGAAGACGACCGCCAGCGGGTAGAAGGCATCGCGCAGGGCCGATGATTCGACCACGCGGCGGTAGTAGATCGCCCAGGCGATCGCGATGCCCGACACGGCCACAACCGTCGAGCTCCCCGCGACCCACCAGTCGAAGCTCACCTCGTGCAGGTCCGGCACCGGCAGCGCACCCGTCAGCAGGCGAGCCAGCCCATCGGTAATGCCCGCCATGTTGAACACCCCGGCGCCGATCGCGGGCACGGCCAGGATGATAAGCGGGATGGTCATCACCCAGCCGGATTCGTGCGGGTGTGCCGGGTCGCCGTGGAAATGTGATTCCTCGTCGTGGTGGTCGACCGGCTGGCCGCCTTTGTATTCGCCGAAGAAGGTCAGGAAGATGGCGCGGAACATGTACAGCGCGGTCATGAACGCCACGCCAAGGGCGATAGCCCAGAGGACCCGGTCGTGGCCCCACGCGTCGTGCAGGATCTCGTCCTTCGACCAGAAGCCCGCCAGCGGGAAGATGCCCGCCAGGCTAAGCGAGCCAATGAGGAAGGTCGCGAAGGTGATGGGCATCAGCTTGTAGAGCCCGCCCATCTGCCGCATGTCGAAGGTGTTGGTCGAGTGGTTCACCGAGCCGCTGCCGAGGAAGAGCAGCGCCTTGAAGAAGGCGTGGGTGAAGAGATGGAAGATCGCCGCCACGTATCCCAGCAGGCCCAGCGCCAGCATCATGTAGCCGAGCTGGCTGATGGTCGAATACGCGAGCACGCGTTTCAGGTCCGTCTGGACGATGGCGATCGTCGCGGCGACCACCGCCGTGATCGCGCCGACCCACGACACAACGGTCTGCGCGTCGGCCGAAGCCTCGAAGACCGGGAAGAAGCGGCCGACAAGGTAGACACCGGCCGCGACCATCGTCGCCGCGTGAATGAGCGCCGAGACCGGCGTCGGACCTTCCATCGCGTCGGGCAACCACACGTGCAGCGGGAACTGCGCCGACTTGCCTGCCGCGCCGGCAAACACCCCCAGCGCAAACCAGGTGATAACGGTCGAGGAAAGCGCGCCGGTGATGGCGAGCTGATGGATTTCGTCGATCTGGAAGGTGCCGCCGCGGGCCCAGATCAGCAGCAGCGCAGCGAGCAGGCCCAGGTCGCCGATCCGCGTGACAATGAACGCCTTCTTGGCGGCGGCAGCTGCGCTGGGCTTATGGAACCAGAAGCCGATGAGCAGGTAGCTGCTCAGGCCCACCAGCTCCCAGAAGACGAAGAGCATGAGCAGGTTGTCCGCGAGGACCAGGCCGAGCATCGACGCCGTGAACAGCGACATGTGGGCGTAGTAGCGGCCGTAGCCCTTGTCCCCGGCCATGTAGCCCTGCGAGAAGATCTGCACCAGGAAGGACACGGAGCTGACGACAACCAGCATCACGGCCGTCAGCCCGTCCACGCGCGCCCCAAAGTTCACCACCACCGAACCGGCGGTGAACCACTCGTAGCTGAAGACTACCGGGCCGCCCGTGGCGTCGATGACGTTGAACAGCACCACGAAACTGAGGACGGTGGAGACGCCGACCGCGAGGATGGTCGCGTAGCCCGCAATCGCGGGGAGCTTGCGGAGATAGGCGATGATCAGCAGCCAGGAAACCACCGGAGCCGCGAGGATTGCCCAGACCACCCATTCATCAATCGTGGGCACACCAACCTCAAGCATCTCCGCAAGGAACAGTGGCATGGGCTAGATCTTCCTCAGAATCTCGCGGGCCACGTGGGCCTTGCCGGTAGGCACGTAGATCGTCCGCTCCTCCGAGCGTGGCGCGCGCTCTCCCACACCAATCGGCGGGATCACGCGCACAGAGAGCGCTTCCGCGGCGAAGAGCTCCTGCCACGTCTCTGCGATATAGCCGTTGCGGACGGTCATGAATTCAACCCACATGGCTCACGATCTCAACAGGGTGAACTGATCGACGTCGACGGTTTCGCGGTTGCGGTAGATGAGTATCGCAAGCGCGAGCGCCACCGCGACTTCCGCCGCAGCGACGGTGATCACAAACACAACAAAGGTGTGACCGGCGATAGGTTGCGCGCTTTCGGTGAAACGCGCAAAAGACAGCAGCGTGAGATTCACGGCATTCAGCATCACTTCGACGCCAATCAGCACGCCGATGGCGTTGCGCTTGCTCAGCGCAATCAGCAAGCCCATGCAGAAGAGCAGGGAACCAACGATCAGGAATTCTTCGAGGCCGATCGTCATCGTTCGCGGTCCTCCTCTTCTTCAGCAGGCGACCGCGCGAGCATGATCGCGCCGATCAATGCCGCCGTCAGCAAAACCGACGCCGCCTGGAAAGGCAGCACCCACGTTGTCAGCAGGGCATTCCCCAGGTCCCGCACCGTCAGCTCTTGCGGCACCTCGGTCACCACGCGCCACTCGGTGTCGTACACAACGAAGGCGATGATCGCGAAGAGCGCGATCGAGAGCGCCGTCGCAGGCAGGAACATCGACGTCTCGCTGTTGTCCCGGCCGGCTCGGGGGGTGAGCAACACGGCGAAGAGCACCAGGACCGCGATCGCGCCCACGTAGATGATGATCTGCGCCATCGCCAGGAAGGGCGCGGACAGCAGCACGAAGAACCCCGCGACGCCCAGGAAGCTGGTGATGAGGAAGAGCACCGCGTGGAGCAGGTTCCGCGAGACGATCACGCCGCTTGCCGCAACCAGGGTGAGCGCGGCAAGCGCCCAGAAAGCCAGGACTTCGCCGGTCGCGTCCATCTAGCCTGTCCCCTTTCGCGTGTCCACCGGCACATAGCCGCCCGCTTCGCTGACGAGCCGCGGGCGCGTCGGCGAGGCCCACGGCCGGTAGCCAAGCACCCGTGCCCACGCAACGCCGAGCACCACCGCGAACGCCAGGTTGATGACGCCATAGAGCCACCAGATGGCGCTCGTCTCGATTTCGAACTCCACGATGATCAGCCGCTGCACTGCAATGAGCAGCAGGTTTGCCGCCGCCAGTGGCAGCATGTACTTCCACGACAGAGCCATGAGCTGGTCGATGCGCAGGCGCGGCAGTGTCCCGCGCGTCCAGATGAAGATGAAGTAGAGGAAGTGGGTCTTCATGATGAAGATCAGCCACGGCGGCACCCACTGTTCGAGCCCGAACAGCGACCACCCGCCAAGGAAGATGGTGGCGCTAAAGGCCGCGGCCGCGATCGCATAGGCAATATCCATGCCGTAGAAGAGGCCCCAGCGCATGCCGGAGTACTCCGTGAGGTAACCGGCGACGATTTCCGACTCGGCTTCCGCGATGTCCGTGGGCGTCCGGTTGGTCTCAACGCTGGCGGCGATGAAGACGATCACCAGCGCCAGCGGCGAGATGAACACCAGCCAGATGTAGTTGTCGCTCTGCCACCAGACCATCTCCTGGAGGCTGAGCGTACCCGTGATGAGGACCACCGAGAGCAGCGTTAGCACCAGCGGGATCTCGTAGCTGATGGTCATGGCGACGATGCGCATCGCGCCGAAGAGGCTGTACTTGTTGTTCGAACTCCAGCCCGCCATGAAGGACGCGATCACCGGGATGGAGGCCA